>CALZMC010000038.1 GCA_945788455.1 uncultured Clostridia bacterium | reverse complement strand
CACTACCCATAATTGAGCCTACGAATACACCGTGGTTCCAGCTCTTTGACTGATAAACAAGCGGAGTTAGCTTCTCACGGCGACCGCCGAATACGATAGCAGAAATCGGAACACCCTGTGGGTTCTCGAATTCACTTGAAATACATGGGCAGTTAACAGCAGGAGCTGTAAATCTTGAGTTTGGATGTGCGCCCTTTTCTTCGCTTTCAGCACCGTTCCAAGGATTACCCTTCCAGTCGATAGCATTTGTTGGTGGGTTCTTATCAAGACCCTCCCACCAAACTGTGTTGTTGTCAAGGTTGTGACAAACATTTGTGAAGATTGTGCCCTGCATTGTTGACTTTAGAGCATTTGGATTTGACTTCATATTTGTACCCGGTGCAACACCGAAGAAGCCGTTTTCAGGGTTGATAGCATATAGACGTCCGTCAGGACCCTTCTTAATCCAAGAAATATCATCGCCAACGCACCATACCTTATAGCCCTTCTTTTGATATCCCTCAGGTGGGATAAGCATAGCAAGGTTTGTCTTACCGCAAGCTGATGGGAATGCAGCACAGATATACTTAACCTCGCCGTTTGGCTTTTGTAGTCCTAAGATGAGCATATGCTCAGCCTGCCAGCCCTCGTTCTTTCCAAGGTATGAAGCAATACGCAAAGCGAAGCACTTTTTACCAAGTAGTACATTTCCGCCGTAAGCAGAGTTAACAGAAATAATTGTGTTGTCCTCAGGGAACTGAACAATCCATCTGTTTTCAGGGTCAACGTTACACTTACAATGCATACCGCGTACCCAATCATCACTGTCGCCGAGGCAATCAAGAACAGCCTTGCCGACTCTTGTCATGATGTTCATATTTAATACTACATAAATTGAATCAGTAATTTCGATACCAATCTTTGATAGAGGAGAGCCAACAGGGCCCATTGAATAAGGAATGATATACATTGTTCTGCCCTCGTATGAGCCGGCAGCGATATCATAAAGCATCTTATATGCTTCCTGTGGGTCCATCCAATGATTTGTAGGACCTGCATCCTCTTCCTTAGTTGTACAAATAAGTGTACGAGCCTCAACACGAGCAACGTCATTCTCTGCTGTTCTGTGAAGATAGCAGTCAGGAAGAAGCTCCTCATTTAGCTTAATCATCTCGCCTGTTTCAACAGCCTCAGCCTTGAGAGCATCAATCTGCTCCTTTGAGCCGTCAATCCAAACGATGTTAGATGGCTTTAAAAGCTCAACCTTTTCGTCAAGCCAAGCAAGTAATGATTTGTTTTTAGTTAGATTTGATTCCATTACTTATTCTCCTTTAGTAAAGTTTGTAATATATAAAGCTGTAAAAACAGCTAACAGATAAAACTACCTCACGATAATTCTACGATTAGATTATACCAAATAATAGTAAAAATTCAATAGAATTAAAATAATTTCATTAAAATGCAACATTTCGTCAAATTAATGCTAATTATTTCTGTAACTTTTATCAATAGACATAGTTGCATAGGCATTTAGGCTCTCGTTCGCAACATTGTTTTCAAGAAATTCATAGTATCCCTGTGACGCTATCATAGCTGCATTATCGCCGCAATATTTAAGTTTCGGCAGATATAATTTCCAGTTATTTCTATCGCACATTTTTTCTGCATCTGCTCTCAATTTTGAATTAGCAGAAACACCGCCGGCAATAACAATTTTATTATATCCCTTATCACGTGCAACCTTTTCTAAATTTGTGATAAGGCAGTCAACAACACCCTTTTGAAATGATGCTGCAAGGCTCGGTATGTCAATGCTTTCGCCCTTTTGCTCGGCGTTATGAACAGTATTAATAACAGCCGTTTTCAGTCCGCTAAACGAAAAGTCATATGGACTGCCCGTTACCTTTGGCTTTGGAAATATATATTTGTTTTCATCGCCCTGAGGACTGAGCCTGTCAATACTGACACCACCGGGATATTCAAGCCCCATTGTTCTGCCTGCCTTATCGAGTGCCTCGCCTGCCGCATCGTCACGTGTTTTTCCGATAATCTCAAAATCCGTATAGCTGTTCACGGCAACTATATGAGAATGACCTCCGCTGACAATCAGGCACAAAAACGGAGGCTCAACATCATTTGAAATATAATTTGATGCAATATGCCCTCTGATATGATGAACAGGCACGAGTGGAGTATCAGTCGCAAGAGCAAGCCCCTTTGCAAAATTTACACCGACAAGCAATGCGCCGATAAGCCCCGGTGCATAAGTAACGGCAATAGCATCAATATCGTCAATAGTGCAATTCGCCTGTGCTAAAGCCTCCTCAACAACACCGCTAATGCTTTCGGCGTGACGGCGAGATGCAATCTCAGGCACAACACCGCCATATAGCTTATGCTCCTCAAGTGAGGTCGCAATAACATTTGATAAAACCTTTCTGCCGTTTTCTACAACTGCGCACGCAGTTTCATCACAGCTTGACTCAATTCCTAAAATTTTCATTCGTTAAATTCCTTTAGTTATTAATACGTTTTTTTATATCCTGTACATGCTTTTCTTTTAAGTCCTCGCTAACCTGTGTCAACGGATACAATTTATTGTAAATCTCATTGATTTTTTCCTCGCTTAACTGACAAGGCATTGAGGAATATGACTTAATAATTCTATTTACAATGTTTCTTTTAATTACCTTTACCTGTGTATCGCTGACCTCAATTTTCTTTAGCTCACATCTTTCGGAAAAGACTATAATAGAATACATAGGAATATCCTCTTTTAAATATTCCTTAAGGCACTTAATGTGCAGATTATTTTGCATAATCGGATTTAAGAACTTTTCCTTTTTTGCTTTTCTGCCCTTGCCCTGTGGCAACGTTTGAGTCCACATTTTATATTTCTCATTACCAAATATCCAGCCACTGTAATTTTTGCTTTCAAATACAAATATTCCCTGCGGAGAAATTAAAAGCACATCAGCTTCAGTCGTTTCTTCTCCTCGTGGCAGATATACATTAAACAAAAATTTCCATCCCTGCTTTTCATAATGCTTTAAATGCTTATATATCCTGTATTCGCCATAAGCACCAACATCAAAAGCTAATTTAATTATTGATTTTTTTGTATCATTGAAATATGTCGATTTTCTGTATTTTACACAAATCGGCAGTATTACAAGAACAAAGAAAATGATAATAATACCAACAAAAAATTTAAGAATTTCTATATAAAATTCAGTCATTTTCTACCTCAAATATTTCGTCATTATAATAGCGTTTTCAGTTGGGTTTGAGTAGAATTTCGGGCGAATTCCCATATTTTCAAATCCCATTTTTGTATAAAGATTTATTGCAGGAACATTACTTTCTCTAACCTCGAGAGTTATGAATTCCATATCATTTTTCATCTGCTCGGTTATGAGTGCTTTTGCAATTCCTTTTTCTCTGAATTTCGGCAGGACTGCAACATTCGTTACATACCCCTCGCCCGAAAAAATTTGGAGCCCCATATAGCCTGCGACCTCATCTCCGTAATATGCAATCAAAAAATGTGACGCAGGATTATCAAGGCTTTCGGCAATACTGTCCTCACTCCAAGGAGCAGAAAAGCACGCCTGCTCAATTTTTGCAATATCGCCGATATTCTCTTTTGTTGCAATTTTAATGTGCATCATACCAAGTGCTTCCTATATTTCCGTCTGCTCTTAAAACAACCTTCATTTTGCAGGCATTTTCCATTTCCTCTGTAACAATTTTAAGAGCCCTTTCTGCCTCGCTTTCAGGAGCCTCAACGATAAGCTCGTCGTGTACCTGCAAAATCAAGTGAGCCTTCATATTTTCCTCGCTGAGCCTTTTGTCAACTCTAACCATGGCAATCTTAATAATGTCGGCTGCCGTACCTTGAATAGGCATATTTCGTGCAACTCTCTCGCCAAAGGCACGCATCATATGATTGCTCGATGCAAGCTCAGGCAAATATCTTTTTCTATGGAACAGAGTCTCGCTGTATCCCTTATCTTTAGCAAGGTCAATCATAGCCTTCATATAATTATCAACACCGCTGTAAGTAGCAAGATAATTTTCGATATACTGCTTTGCCTCTTTATTGCTAACGCCGATATCCTTTGCAAGAGAAAATGCACCGATACCGTAAACGATACCGAAGTTTACAGCCTTTGCTCTGCTGCGCATTTGCTTTGTTACCATTTCAACAGGCATATTAAACACCTGTGATGCAGTAATTGTATGAATATCATCGCCGTTATTGAAGGCATTAATCATAGTTTCGTCATTAGCAAGGTCACTCAAAACGCGAAGCTCAATTTGGCTGTAATCGACATCAATAAGCTTTTTACCCTCGCCTGCAATAAAGAATTTTCTCATTTCTCTGCCAAGCTCGGTGCGAATAGGAATATTCTGTAAATTCGGCTCAAGAGAGCTAATTCTTCCTGTTCTTGTCTCGACCTGATTAAAGCGAGTATGAATTCTTCCGTCATCCTCAATAACCTTGAGCAAACCGTCACAGTATGTTGATTTGAGCTTTGAAAGAGAACGGTATTCGAGTATCTGTGCGATTGCAGGATGCTCATCAACAAGCCCCTCAAGCACCTCGGCGTTAGTTGAATAGCCTGTTTTTGTCTTTTTCTTACAAGGCAAGCCTAAATCCTCAAACAAAGCAACACCGAGCTGTTTTGGAGAATTTATGTTAAATTCATGGCCGACACTTTCATAAATCGCTTTTGTAAGCTCATTAATCTTGACACCGAGCATTTTTCCAAATGCCTCGATACCGTCCCTATCGACCTCGAAGCCTGCATATTCCATTTTTGCAAGCACTGCCGAAAGAGGCAATTCGATTTCATTCAAAAGCTCTCGCTCGTTAGCCTCATCAAGAAGCTTGTCCGTTTTTTCAAACAACGGCTTTATTGTTGCAGATAGTGATACTGTTTTGTCAGGCTCGCCGAGTGAGTTTAGATATTCGGGGATTTTAACGCCGTATTCAACGCACAAATGCTCCAAGTCATAGCTGTTCTCGCTCGGTCTTAAAAGATATGCCGAGAGCATTAGGTCGCCCTCAACGCCCTTTAGCTCAACACCGTATTTACACGCAAGACGGTGCAATTCCTTTGTGTTATAGCTATACTTTTTTGTGCCCTCATCACTAAAGAAATTACGTACAAAATAAGAGTATTCGGGAGTTTCACTCGGCATAACAATTATCTCATCGCCGAATGAAAAATACAAATCCGTTATACTTCCGTCAACAATTACAGGATAAAAATATGTGTCCCTCCCACGAGTTTTGTCAAGAAGATAATCGGCATCAACACATGTTAAACGTGTGATTTCTCGTGGCTTTTCCTCTTTTGTCTCAACTGGCACTGCACTGTTTGCATCTAAATTGAATTTTGGAATTAATGAAAACAGCTCAAGTCTTACAAACTGCGACACAGCACTCTGATTATCGACAGGAACATCCTTGTATCCTTTTATATTTGTATCAACAGGAGCTTCAGTGCTGATTGTACCAAGCTCAAGCGACAGATAAGCCTTTTCTTTATTGTTACCAAGCTTTGCTCTGACTCCTGCCTTAATATCTATTTCGTCAAGATTTTCATAAATATAATCAATATTATGAAATCTTTGAATTAAATCGAGTGCGGTTTTTGCTCCGATACCTGCCACACCGGGAATGTTATCACTGCTGTCGCCCTGCAAAGCCTTAACCTGAATAAGCTCGGCAGGAGTGACACCGTATTCCTCCATAATAGCCTTTTCGTCGTAAACGTCAGTAACTGCCTGTCCCATTTTTGTACGGGCGAGAAGTACCTTTACTCCGCCGTGAGCAAGCTGAAGCGAATCTCTGTCGCCTGTTGCAATAAAGCATTCATCGCCGTTATTTCTGCAAACCTCGGCAAGCGTTCCGAGAATATCGTCAGCCTCCCAGCCCTCCTGCTCTAAAACCTTAATGCCGAGACTTTTTAATATCTCCTTTAGCACCGGCATTTGAGAGCGCAGCTCATCAGGCATACCGTGACGGCCTGCCTTATATTCGCTATACATTTTATGTCTAAATGTAGGTGCGTGAACATCAAACGCAACTGCAACAGCGTCAGGATTGCATATATCCTTTAGCTTTAAAAGAATAGCCAAAAAACCATAAATCGCATTTGTATATTCTCCGTTTTTTGTTGTCAAAAGTCTGATACCGTAAAACGCACGGTTAACAATACTGTTTCCGTCAAGGACTAATAATTTCATAACAATTCCCCTTAGAGTAACGGTAATAATCCGAACCACGGTTTATAGTGGCAGATATTGCCCTTACTCTT
>CALZMC010000037.1 GCA_945788455.1 uncultured Clostridia bacterium | reverse complement strand
TAACGAAGAGTAAGGGCAATATCTGCCACGATAAACCGTGGTTCGGATTATTACCGTTACCCTAACGAAGGAGGGGATAGCTTGGCAGTTATAAATATATTACCTAAAGAGATATATCAGCTTATCGCTGCAGGCGAGGTCGTTGAGCGTCCGTCCTCTATTGTTAAGGAAATGATAGAAAATTCTATTGACGCAGGTGCAAAGAACATTACCGTTGAAATTAAGAACGGAGGTTCAACCTACATTCGCATTACCGATGACGGCTGCGGTATCGAACGTGAGCAGGTAAGAAAGGTATTCATCTCTCACGCGACAAGCAAGATATCACAAAAGGATGACCTGAATGCTATCGGTACTCTTGGCTTTAGAGGAGAGGCTATGGCGTCAATTTCCGCCGTGTCAAAGGTCGAGCTTTTAACTAAAGCATACGGCGATGATATCGGCACAAGATATGAAATTGCAGGCGGAGAGGAAATATCACTCGATGATGCAGGCTGTCCGAACGGTACAACTATCGTTGTTCGCGACATCTTTTTTAACACTCCTGCAAGAATGAAATTTTTAAAAAAGGATGTAACCGAGGGCAATTCTGTTGCAGGCATTGTTGACAGAATGGCTATCTCTCATCCCGAAATTTCGTTTAGATTTATTCGTGACGGAAAGCAGGTGCTTATTACCTCAGGTAACGGCGAATTAAAATCTGCAATTTATTCCGTTTTCGGTCGAGAGGTCAGCGATGCTATGATTAGCGTTGACTACACCTACGACAATATGAGAGTTACAGGCTTCGTATCAAATCCAACTGTCTCAAGAAAAAGCAGGGCAATGCAGTTTTTCTTTATCAACAACAGATTGGTAAAATCTGCTACTGCCATGGCTGCCTTGGAGCAAGCGTATAAGAATAGCATTATGGTAGGGCGTTTTCCTATGTGCGTGCTGAATATCGAGCTTAATCCTGCGCTCGTTGATGTAAATGTTCATCCTGCGAAGATTGAGGTTCGATTTGCGAACGAAAGTCCTATTTTTGATTTAATCTACTACGGTGTAAAAACCTCTATCGAGGCTGACAGAACTGTAAAGGAGGCAGATTTTACTCCAAAGGCACAGTCTGTTTTTTATACAAGCGAACCTGTAAATACAAATAAAACATATAGCTCACAGCTCGAATTTTTTAAGAAAAAGGAAGAGCCTCCTGTTCAGCAGACCTTTAGGGTTGCTCCTCGTGAGGATTATTGGCAGAGTAATACTTTAAGGGCAAGTATTCCGGGCTATGCCGATGCAAAAGGCGAAGCTGAAAGGGTTGAGCAAAATACAGTTGAGAAAAAGACATTTATCGACATTACCGATAACAAGTCAGTCGAAAGGCCAAAGGAAAATATAACCGTCAGCGTTGTTGACGAGGACAGTCAGGATACTGTCAGCTTTAGGCTAATCGGCGAGGCTTTTAAGACATATCTCATCGTTGAGATAGAAAATGAGCTTTACTTTATCGACAAGCATGCAGGTCACGAGCGAATTAATTATGAGAGATTTAAGTCACAGGCTACCGTTGAGGTGCAGATGCTTCTTAGCCCTGTTGCCGTAAATCTTTCAAAGGAGGAGTTTAATGCCGTTTGTGATAACCTCGATTTGTTAAAGCAATGCGGATTTGAGGTTGAGCCGTTTGGCGAGAGTGCAGTTATTACTCGCTGCGTTCCGTCTCTTGTCGGCGACAGTGATGTTAAGGATTTGATTTTGGAAATTGCTCAAAAGCTACTGGAGCATAAAACAGATATAACTCCCGATAAGATTGATTGGATTTATCATTCGGCGTCCTGTCGCGGTGCTGTTAAGGCGGGAGATACAACTACTCCTCAGGAGCAGGAGCTGTTTGTAAAAAGACTTCTGTCTATGCCAAATATTCGCTTTTGTCCCCACGGCAGACCTGTGTTTATTAAGATTTCAAGATATGATATAGAAAAGCAATTCGGCAGAGTTTAAGAAAATTTTGGTATAAACTTATGGATAAAAAGAAAATTATTGTTGTTGCCGGTGCAACTGCGAGCGGTAAGACATCACTCGGTATCGCTATTGCAAAGGCTGTCGGTGGAGAGGTTATTTCTGCCGATTCTATGCAGGTGTATAAGGGAATGCCTATTGCTACTGCCGCTCCGACCGAGGACGAAAAGAACGCCGTGCCTCATCACTTGGTTGAATTTTTAGAGCCTGATGAAAGCTTTTCGGTTTCTGTATGGTGCGATTTGGCGAGAGAAAAAATTGATGAAATAATAAGCAGAGGTAATGTTCCTGTTATCGTTGGAGGAACAGGACTTTTCATAGACAGTCTCGTTGATAACATTATTTTTGAGGATGTCAAGGTTGATAATGAGCTAAGACAGAGATTAATGCAAAGAGATGTTGACGAGCTATATGATGAGCTTCTTCGTGTTGATGAAAATTCGGCACGGGAAATTCATAAGAACAACAAAAAGAGAGTTGTCAGAGCGCTGGAGCTTTACTACTCCGGTGTGTCAAAAACACAGCAGAACATTAATTCAAGAAAGCAGGAGTCTCCCTATGACACCTTATATCTGTTCTTGAATTATGAAGACAGACAAATTCTTTATGACAGAATTAATAAGCGTGTCGATTTGATGATAGAGAACGGACTGATTGACGAGGCACGCGCGTGCGCCGATAAGTCGAAGGGAACATCGGCACAGGCGATAGGTCATAAGGAGCTTATGCCTTATATAAATGATGAGGCAGATATAGATGCTTGTGTAAATAAGCTAAAGCAGGAAACCCGTCATTATGCAAAAAGACAGATTACTTGGTTTAAGAGACGGGAGAATGCAGTTGTTATCAAGCCTGACACTTTAGGCGATGATTATGAAGGCTTGGCAGTTAAAATTTGTGAGGATTTTTTAAATGGCTAATTCCAAAAAGGAAAAAGTGAATAATCCTAATGTTATCAGCAAGGATGCTTTTGCGATATTTTTTATAATACTTGCTATCGGTGTTTATGTTTTTATTGAGTGTTACAGCGCTATCCATGTTGATGTCGAAACGGTTACTGCGGTCACATCAACTGTGTATGAAAGCATTGATGCAAAGGCACTTGTAATTCGTGATGAGCATATCGTTAATGACTCGGGAGGAGTAACGGTCGCTTGTGCACAGGACGGCGAAAAGGTTAAGCTAAAGGGCAATATTGCAAAAACCTTTTCAAGTGAGGAGAGTGCAAAAAACTATTCGCTTTTGCAGGATTTGCACAGCGAGCTTGAATACTATGTTGACCTTGAGAGCAAGTCAAACGGACTTTCAACCGATATCGAAACTATCGACAGAGATATTCTCAGCGATGTTAACGACTATATCAGAGCGAGAAATAATACATCTGTTGATAAGCTGTCAAATTACGGCGATGAGCTGAATGACAAGCTTGCAAGACGCCAAATGATTATCGGACAGGCGATAGATTTTTCAGCCGTTAAGGGCGAGCTTCAAAGCCAAATTAATGCTATTGACCCTAATAGCTGTGTTCCGACAGGAGCTATTACGGCTGACGAGTCGGGTATCTTTTCGTCATATACTGACGGCTTTGAGTCGAGCTTTAATTATGATAAAATCGAGGAGTTGAATGTAAACACCTTAAATTCATACATAAAGCAGGTTGAAGAAAGCGAAAATGAAAAAAAGAGCTTTGGAAAGCTTGTGACATCGTATGAGTGGTATTTTTGCTGTGTTGTTGACAGTGATGCCATAAAGGATATCCACAACGGTGACAAGCTCGATGTTGCACTAAAGGACAGTGACCAAATTATTTCGTGTAAGGTTGTATCGGGTGCAGACACGGATTTGGGTACAAAGGAAACCGTGCTCGTTCTTTCAAGCTCAAAAATGAACGGCGAAATTACATCAATGCGACTTGAGGATATTGAAATTAGATATAATTCCTACACCGGATTTAAGGTTCCTGCATCGGCAATTCACGTTGATGAGGACGGAAAGAAGTGTGTTTATGCACTTGTTGCAAATCAGGTTTCAAAGAGAAGCGGCGACATAATCTATTCAACAAAGGATTTTGTTGTATTCTCGAATGACAGCAGTAACAGCGAGTCAATTCGCTATTATGACCAGATAATCACGAAAGGAAAGGACTTGCACGATGGAAAGGTTTATACCTGATGAAGACAGACTGAAATCTGTTGAAGACAATTATAAGAAAATTAAGTCAAGGATTGAGGAGTCGGCAATTAAGGCAGGCAGAAATCCAAATGACGTTCGTCTTATGGCTGTTACAAAAACAGTCGAAAGCGTATATATTAACAAAGCACTTGAGCTCGGTGCCGACCTAATCGGCGAAAACAGAGTTCAGGAATATCTCGGAAAAAAGGACGAGCTAAATCTTGACGGTGTCGAAAAGCACCTTATCGGTCATCTTCAAACCAACAAGGTTAAGCAGATTGTCGGCGAGGTTGATATGATTGAGTCGGTTGACAGCATAAGGCTTGCTCGTGAAATCAGCCGAGTATCTATGAATAAGGGCATTACAACTAATATTTTAGTTGAGGTCAATGTCGGCAAGGAGGAGTCAAAAAGCGGTATTTATCTCGAAGGTCTTGATGAGCTGCTGCTTGAGATTGCCGAAATGCCGAACATTAAGATAAACGGTCTTATGACCATTCCCCCTATATGCGACAGCGAAAAAGAGGTTAGTCGCTATTTTGAGACTATGCATAACGCATTTGTTGACATAAGGGAGAAAAAGCTTTCAAATATCAATATGGATATTCTTTCGATGGGTATGAGTGGCGATTTTGAAAGTGCCGTAGCAAACGGTTCAAATATAGTAAGAGTAGGCTCTGCTATATTCGGTGCGAGAAAATATTTTTAAACAGGAGAGGCGAGAGTATGAGTTTTTTTGATAAGATTAAGGATATCGTTACAGATAACGATGAGGACGATTTTGACGATTTTTATGATGATGCAGGCAGTAGCTCAATAGGTTTAGAGCCTCCGAGAGAAAGGAACAGCTTTAGACGTGAGCGTGCACCAAAGGCAGAGCGAGAGGAAAGATTTGTTGACAGAGTCGCAGAAAGAACACGAAGACACGACAACGACAAGGTTGTAAATATCCACACAACAACACAGCTTCAGGTTGTTCTTGTTAAGCCTGAAAGATTTGATGAGGCTGCTGCAATCGGCGATAATCTCAACGAGAGAAGAACTGTTGTTTTAAACCTTGAAAGCACAAACAGAGATGTTGCAAGACGTTTGTTAGACTTTTTAAGCGGTGTTGCTTATGCGAGCAACGGTCAAATAAAGAGAGTTGCAAACAGCACATACATTATTACACCGTATAATGTTGATGTTATGGGCGACCTTATTGACGAGCTTGAGAATAACGGAATGTTTATGTAAATTTTTGAGGAGAATATTTTGGAGGAGAATATATTATGATTACACCTAATCAAATTCGTGAAAAGAGAATTTCTACTGTCAGCTCTGACGGCTATGACAGAAACGAGGTAAACGAGCTTCTTGTAGAGATCATTGAGTCATACGAGGCTGTTTGTGAAGAGAACAGAGAGCTTTATCGCAAGATGGAAATTCTTGCAAATCGTATTGAGGAATACAGAGCTGACGAGGACTCGATTAAGACAGCAATTATTTCTGCTCAAAAAATGGCAGACCAGGTTACTGCTAATGCAAAGGAAAAGGCAGAAAAGGCACTTAGCGAGAGTGCTGCATCTGCACAGCAGACAGTTCAGGATGCTAAGGCGAAGGCAGAGCAGATTGTCAGCGAGGCAAGAGAGTACGTTGCTAATCTTACAAAGGAGAAGGCTGACATTGCCGAAAAGATTGTTGCTGACGCACAGGAAAAGGCTAATGTTACTATTTCAAGTGCAAAGATTGTTGCAGACGACACTATCGCAAAGGCAAAGGATCTCACTTCTCAGCTTATCGAAAAGGCAAAGGCAGAGACTGAACAGCATAGAGATATGATGGATAAGATTAAGGAGGAGTCAAAATCTTTTAGGTCAACTCTTGTCGGTCTTTATGAGGCTCAGCTAAGTAAGCTAAAGGATATCGCTAATGCAGGCGATGTTACTACTGCAGATTTGGAAAACGAGCTTGATTCTGTTATTTCGGGTATTGATAATGCAACTCCTGTTGAGCCTGTTGCTTTTACAGAGCCTAAGGCTTATGAGGAAGAAAGCGTTGAAGAAATAGAGGAAGAAGCAGAGGAAGAAATCGAGGAAATTCCTGAAATTGAGGAAATCGAGGAGTCACAGGAGGCAGAAGATAGAATTGACCAAATCAATCTGATGGACGCACCTGAGGAGGATACATAA
>CALZMC010000036.1 GCA_945788455.1 uncultured Clostridia bacterium | reverse complement strand
CGTTGAGTGCAGCTTCTGCATCAAAGTCCGGACTGTCTAAAATAGCCTTGATTTCCTTAAGCGGAAATTGCAGTTCACGAAAAAGCAGTATACTGTGCAGTCGTTCAAGAGCCGTATCGTCATACAGCCTATAACCCACATCCGTTATTTGCGTAGGCTTCAGCAAATCTATTTCATCATAATAATGAAGTGTGCGCACACTGACACCTGTTAATCTGCTAATATCTTTAACCGTTTTCATTCCTATCCCTCCCGTTGATTACAGTATAAACTATAACGCAACGTGAGAGTCAAGAGAAATTTGAAATTTTTATAAAATTATTTTCGAGTTATCGGTCGGTGATATTTTTTACAGGATTGAGGTTTAGGGGAAGGGTTAAGGCTTGTTACAGACAGACTCGACGGCAAAAACTATTATATGACAAATCCAAGCTTTGACAGATAAAATGAAAGAGCATTCCGTCCGGAATGCTCTTTCATTTTATGCAATTTGCTTTTAATCTATTTTGACTTACTGATTTTTTTAACCTCGTTGAACTCGTCAATAATATCCTTGTCGGGTGCCGGTGTTACGAGTGATACAACAACATTTACAACCAATGCGCAAATAAATGCAGGAAGAAGCTCATAAATGTTAAGAACAGGATTTAGACCTGCGATAACATTCTTCCATACAAATACCATTACGCCACCTGTTATCATACCTGCGACAGCGCCGAACTTGTTTGAACGCTTCCAGAACAGAGATAGCAGTACGACAGGTCCGAACACGGCACCAAAGCCTGCCCAAGCGAACGACACAATTCCGAATACCGATGAGTTAGAATCCCATGCGATAACTACGCCGATAACAGAAATTATAATTAATGTAACTCTTGCGACAACCATCTTTGAAACCTCGCTGAGATTTAGCCTAAACAGACCGCCGAGAATATTCTCGCTGGCAGCCGATGATGCTGCAAGAAGCTGACTGTCGGCAGTTGACATAGTTGATGCAAGAATACCTGCAAGAATAACACCTGCGCTAAGAGCAGGAACAATACCTATATGAGAAAGAAGATTTGCAATTTGAATAATAATTGTTTCGCTGTCGTCAAATGCAGGGAGTGCGCCCACCTTAACCATAGCCATACCGACAACACCGATAAGAACGGCAACAGCCATAGAAATTACAACCCATACAGATGCAACTCTACGAGAAATCTTAACCTTTTTCGGATCCTCGATAGCCATAAATCTAAGAAGAATATGAGGCATACCAAAGTAGCCGAGTCCCCAAGCAAGTGTTGATACAACAGGCAAAAAGCCAAAGCTGCCTGCTGAATTTGTTTCTGCATCATAGCCCTCAAATATATTTAGATAACCGCTCAGCTGACTTGCGTTATCAATAACAGCAGTCATACCGCCTGCCTTGCTGATACCAAACACCAACACAATTACAAGCGCAATCGTCATAATAATTGACTGAATAAAGTCGGTTGTTGATGCAGCATTAAAGCCACCGAGTGATGTATAGCCAACAATAACGATAGCAGACACAATCATTGCAATATGATAGTCTATGCCAAACAATGTTCCAAATAGCTTTCCGCAAGCGGCAAAGCCTGACGCAGTATAAGGAACAAAGAAAATTATAATCATCACAGCAGCGATAGCCATTAGAATTTTACTTTTATCCTTATATCTAAGTGAAAAGTAGTCGGGAACGGTAATAGCACCGATTTTTGCAGAATAATTTCTGAGTAGCTTTGCAACGATTAACCAATTCAAATAAGTACCGATAGCAAGACCGATAACCGTCCAGCTAACCTCTGCTATACCGGCAGCAAGTGCAAGTCCGGGCAGACCCATAAGAAGCCAGCTCGACATATCCGATGCCTCGGCACTCATGGCTGTAACTAACGGGCCGAGCTTTCGACCGCCTAAATAAAAGTCTCCGACATTTTTTGTTTTCTTTGAATATATCAAGCCTACAATAACAACAAGCGAAAGATATACTACAATAGAAATCATTATACAGATTTGTGCAGTTGTCATAATTCTTCTCCTATAAAAATAATTACAAATCGTATTTTAACACAATAAAGCGTTAATGTAAACAAATAAATAACTTTTTTGTAATTTTATACAAATATTTGTTATAAATATACATTTATGTTATAGTTCATTACTATTATAATGTATATAAACCGAATTAAAATAAAAAAGCCGACCAAACTATAAGTCGGCTCAATATGTTATATAGGAATAATGATAAACGGCTATCGAAGAATTGCGAAGCCTAAATCTATTGCACCACCTAAAACCCTGCTCGTTTTATGCATACCGACAGTTTCTGTAAACCATAATAAAATAAGTGCAACTAAAATTGCAATTAACAATGTTTTCTGTGACATAAGCATTACCTCTCTGATATCTTATATATCATATTATATACTATTTCAAAAATATATCAAGATATTTTAGTCAATTTGCTATTATTTTAAAAAATAGGAAATATATAAAAATAATCGTTGAAATAAAGAATATTTTGTTTTATAATACAACTAATCTATTTTAAAATGGGGGAATTTGTGGTGAGTCCGATTTTAATGTTAACAGCAGACACCTCAGTTACCTTTACAACAACCGTTGTAATTGCAGGTATAACAATCGTTTTAGGTGTATTGCTCCTGTTAATTTTAGTATTCTATCTATTCAGTATAATTGTTCAAAAGCTCGAGAGTATGTCTAAATCAAGAGCCGAAAAGAAAGCGAAGAAGGCTCAGGCAGATGCGTCAAAGCCTAATGAAGCTCCTGCTCCTGTAAGACCGTCAGCTCCTGCTCCAAAAGTTGAGCAAGGTATCAGCGGCGAGGTCGTTGCGGCTATTGCGGCGGCAGTCGTTGCAAGCGAGGGTCCAAGCGCAGTTATTCGCTCAATAAAGAAGAAAAATGTCGGTGGAAGAAACCCTTGGGCACAGGCCGCTAACATTGATAACACTAAACCGTTCTAAAGGAGGAGATATATAATGGAAATTCTTCAAGGCGTTTGGGAGGTTATCGTTAGTATCTTCTCAAATTCAGGCTACGCTTATTTCTTCACTGCCGAGGGCGGTATATTGAATTTGGTAATGATTCTCGTAGCATTTTTCTTTTTGTTCCTTGGTATTAAGATGGGCTTCGAGCCACTTCTTATGGTGCCTATTGCATTCGGTATGCTCCTCGCGAATATACCTGACGCAAACTTAGCCGTTCAGTACCACGACCTTGCAGGCTTTAGAGACCTGCTCGCAGGCAGAGGCGAATTTGTCGGTTGCACGCCGGGACTTATGGACTTCCTGTATTTCGGTGTTAAAGCAGGAATTTATCCACCGCTTATCTTCCTCGGCATTGGTGCTATGACTGATTTCGGTCCGCTTATCGCAAATCCAAAGAGCTTTATTCTCGGTGCTGCGGCACAGTTCGGTATCTTCTTTACCTATGTTGTTGCAATTTTATTAAAATTCACTCCTGCTCAAGCCGGCTCAATCGCAATCATCGGTGGTGCAGACGGACCTACTGCAATTTTCGTAACGAGTATGCTCGCGCCCGAGCTTTTAGGTACAATCGCCGTTGCGGCATATTCGTATATGGCACTCGTTCCTGTAATCCAGCCACCTATTATGAGAGCATTTACCACAAAGAAGGAACGTTCGGTTGTTATGGGTAACATCAGACCTGTATCAAAGCTCGAGAAAATTCTATTCCCGATTATCGTTACAGTTGTTGTATCACTGCTGTTACCTGATGCCGCTGCTCTTGTTGGTATGCTGATGCTCGGCAACCTCCTAAAAGAAAGCGGAAGAACAGAGCGTATTGCAAAGGCTGCTCAAAACGAGCTTATGAATATTGTTACAATTCTGCTCGGTTTGTCGGTAGGTGCTACAACATCGGCACAAAGCTTCTTAAATCTAAACACACTAAAGATTGTCGGTCTCGGACTGATGGCATTCTCACTCGCAACATTCTGTGGTGTTATATTCGGTAAGCTTATGTATGTCTTCACAAAGGGCAAGGTTAATCCGCTTATCGGTGCCGCAGGTGTATCAGCCGTACCTATGGCTGCCCGTGTTGCACAAAAGGTTGGACAAAAGGAAAATCCGTCAAACTTCCTTTTGATGCACGCTATGGGTCCAAATGTATCAGGCGTTATCGGTTCTGCAGTTGCAGCAGGTATCCTACTGACACTGTTAAGATAATTTTAATTAAGAATAATACAAAGCAAAAATATAGGGTGGCAGTTATGTCACCCTAATTTATTCAGGAGATTACTATATGGCATTAAACGAAATGCAACAAATGGCAGTTAATACTACCGAGGGACCGTTGCTGATTTTAGCAGGCGCAGGCTCGGGTAAGACAACTGTTCTTGTTAATCGAGTTGAACATATTATATCATCGAAGCTTGCAATGCCTTGGCAGGTGCTTGCTATTACCTTTACAAACAAGGCTGCAGGCGAATTAAGAGAAAGGCTTATCAAGGCTATCGGCGAGGAGGCTAACAGCATTTGGGCTTACACCTTTCATAGCTGTTGTGCGCGTATTCTTCGAAGATACGGCGAATACCTCGGCTACTCAAGTCACTTTACCATTTATGACACAGACGACCAAAGACGTGTTATGAAGCAGTGCCAAAAGCAGCTTGGTATAGAGGACAAATTCTTAAATCACAAGTCAATTCTCTCTGAAATCAGCAGAGCGAAGGACAGCCTTATTGATGCTCAGGAATACAAGGCTTCGACTGTAAATGATTTTAGAAAAGCGAAGATTGCACAATGCTATGAGCTATACCAAAGCGAGCTTAAAAAGAGCGATGCAATGGACTTTGACGACATCATTTTTAATACTGTTAAGCTGTTAAAGGAAAATGACGAGGTCAGAGAATACTATCAAAATCAATTCAAGTATGTAATGGTTGACGAGTATCAGGACACTAACCACGCGCAATATGTTCTTACATCAATCCTTGCCGATAAGTACAAAAATATTTGTGTTGTCGGCGATGATGACCAAAGTATTTATCGCTTCCGCGGTGCAACTATTGAGAATATTCTGTCGTTCGAGGAGCATTACAGAGGTGCTAAGGTTATTAGACTTGAGGAAAACTACCGTTCAACACAGAACATTCTTGACTCTGCAAACGCCGTTATTTCTAACAACAAGAACCGTAAGGGCAAGACGTTATTCACTCGTGCAGGTGCAGGCGAAAAGGTTATCCTAAATACTGCTATGAACGAGAGTGACGAGTCCGGCTTTATCGTTGACGAAATACTAAATAATGTAAAGAACGGAAAAAAATTAAGTGACCACGCAATACTGTATCGTATGAATGCACAGTCACGAAATATCGAAATTATGCTGACAAAGGCAGGCATTTCACACAAGGTTATCGGCGGACACCGTTTCTTTGACAGAAAAGAAATTAAGGATATTATTTCTTATATGGCAGTTATTAACAATCCTGCCGATACAGTTAGACTTCAACGAATTATTAATGTTCCAAAGCGTCAAATCGGCGATACAATGGTTGGAAATATTTTAGAAATTTCGGCAGGTCTCGGTATCTCTGCGTTCGAGGTATGCGAGCGTGCAGACGAGTTTCAAAAAACATCGCGTTCAGCATCAAAGCTAATCGCGTTCACTCAGATGATTAAGCATTTTCAAGATTGTGTTGATAACAAAATGCCTCTGCCTGACCTACTGCAAGAGGTCATTGACGTAACAAAATATCTTGACTACCTAAACGAGGACCCCGAAACATACGAGGACAGAGTAAACAACCTAAAGGAATTAAGCTCAATGTTCATCAAATATCAGGAGGAAAGTGACGAGCCTGACCTTTCAGCCTTCCTTGAGGATGTTGCGCTAATCAGCGATATTGACAGCTACAACGAGGACGAGGACGCCGTTGTGCTTATGACTCTCCACTCTGCAAAGGGACTTGAATTTCCTATCGTGTTCATTCCCGGTATGGAGGAGGGCATCTTTCCGGGAGCTCAGAGTATGTTTAGCGAGGAGGAGCTTGAGGAGGAGCGCAGACTCGCCTATGTCGGTATTACTCGTGCAAAGGAAAAGCTATATTTAATCAACGCACAACAACGTATGCTGTACGGCACAACATCTCGAAATATGGCATCAAGATTTTTGAGAGAAATCCCGATGAGTGTTACTGACGATGTATCTACTCTCACATACAGAAAGCCTGTTCAAAGCAAAATCCCACAATCAACAAGCTTAAGCACAAACGCGCACCGTTTCGGTCAAGCAGGCAATACTGCAGCAAAGCCAACAGCCGATTACAAGGTCGGAGATACAGTTTTGCACAAGACCTTTGGCGAGGGCACAATCCTCAGCCTGCAACCGATGGGCAACGATATA
>CALZMC010000035.1 GCA_945788455.1 uncultured Clostridia bacterium | reverse complement strand
ATGCTCGGGCAAAAAGCAGACGAGTGCCGGAATAATTATTGTTAGAGCAAAAAAGATTGCATATATTATGAGAACACGTTTCATTCTCTGCCTCCTTGACTTTAATTAAAAATATTTGTATAATATTAAGATAATTATTGTTATATATGAATTAATATACAAAATTAGGTGAAAGGAGAACGAAATGAATCAAAATTACTATATTTCACCAATTTCGATGGATGCCCTTTCAAGTTTATGCAACGAGCTTGATAAGAATAACTCTATTGATCCAAAGAATTATGAAAAATATCACGTAAAACGAGGACTGCGTAATAGCGATGGAACAGGCGTTATGGCAGGCCTTACCCGTGTATGCTCTGTTGAGGGCTATTATATTCTTGACGGCGAGAGAATACCAAAGGCCGGAAAGCTGTCGTATCGCGGATATGATATTAACGATATAGTTGACGGCGTAATTAAGGATGACAGATTTGGCTTTGAAGAGGTCGTGTGGCTGTTGCTGTTCGGCGATCTTCCGACAGAGAGCCAGCTTCTCGGACTCAGGGAGGTTCTTGCCGAGTGCAGAGAATTGCCTGATGCATTTATTGAGGATATGATTATGAAGCATGCCTCAAAGGATATTATGAACAAGATGGCGCGCAGCGTTATGTGCCTCTATTCATTTGATGAAAATCCCGATGATATTTCTATACCCAATGTTCTTCGTCAGTCATTACAGCTTATTGCCCAAATGCCTACGATTATGAACAGTGCTTATCAGGTTAAGCGCAGAAATTACTATAACAAGACTATGTTTCTTCATCCAATTAAGAAGGAGCATTCGACTGCCGAGTGCATTTTGTATCAACTGAGAAATGACAAAAAGTATTCACACGATGAGGCAAGATTGCTTGATATTTGTCTAATGCTTCACGCTGACCACGGCGGCGGTAATAACTCAACCTTTGCAACAAGAGTTTTGACATCGAGCGGAACAGATTCTTATTCTGCAATCACAGCCGGCTTAGGCTCGCTAAAGGGCCCGCGTCACGGTGGTGCAAATCTTAGGGTAGCTGCCCAAATGAGAGAAATTATGGAGAAGGTTGCCGACCCGACCGATAAGGAACAGGTTAAGGACTATCTCGTTAAGATTATGAAGGGCGAGGCAGGAGACGGCTCAGGTCTCGTTTACGGTATGGGACATGCAGTTTATACAATCAGTGACCCGAGAGCAGTAATCCTAAAGAACAGCGCAAGAAAGCTTGCATACGAAAAGGGATACGAAAAAGAGTTTAAAACTCTTGAAAATATTGAGCTTTTGACACCGGAGGTTTTTGCCGAGGTCAAGGGTGTCGAAAAAACTATGTGTGCCAACGTTGACCTGTATTCAGGCTTGGTATATAAGGTTCTCGGTATTCCCGAAGACCTATATACACCTCTTTTCGCTGTTGCGAGAGTTGCAGGCTGGTGCGCTCACAGACTTGAGGAGCTGACCTCAAACGGAAAAATTATGCGACCTGCTTATAAGAGCGTCAGTCGTAATAAACAATTTATGGACATCTCTGTAAGAGAGTGATAATGGAGAATTAGAATGAACAAGGTGCAAAAAACAGGATCAAGACTGCCTTTATTTATATTTAGTGTAACAGTAGCATTGGCTTGTGTTTTGCGCTTTTTTCAATTACTCAAATACACTGATGCAAAAAACGGATATAGCCTTAACGGAGAAATGTCTATTGCGTTATATTGCCTGTTCGCATTAGTGGCGGTATTTTCCGGGATATATTCAAAAAACATAAAAATCTCTAATAAAATTTTTGAGTTTGATAATGGAAATCGGGCATATTTTTTATCGTCTGCATTTTTGTGCTTAACATTTTTTATTGACTTCGTTCATCAGTGCTATAACTGCTACTATTATGTCAGCAAAACTGCTTATATCGAGCATACATATATCACAATTTTAGCTCTGTCGGCATTTCTCTCTGTTTTGTGTTGCTTCTATTTCGGAGTATTTTCTTTAACAGCACTTGGCAGAAATTACGATTTCAGGAGCTTTAAGTATTTTCACTTTGCTCCTGTTATGTGGGGATTTTCTAAGCTGATTTTAATTATGCTGAAAATTGTTGATATAAGATTTAATGTTGAGGCGTGTATTGAATTTTTGTTAGTCTGCTTTATGCTGATGTTCTTTTTGTGCTTTGTGTCATCAATTGACAGAAAGGGGAAGGCTTCAAGACTGCTCGTCTTTTCGTCACTTATGACGATAATGCTGTCGCTCGTTATTTCGGTTCCTCGACTTTTGCTTGTTATAGCTCATTCTTGGGAAAAGCTATATAATGCAGGCTTTACGGTAACAACATACGTTGCTGTCGGAGCGATTGCGTTTACTGTGCTTAATAAAGCAATAAAATATAACTCGGGAGAATAAACCTTGTTTTTTGATAACTTAAAAACTATTGCAACACAGGTTCTTATTCTTTATCTTATCGCAGGTATAGGATTTGTGACCGATAAGGTAGGTCTGTTTAAAAAGGCTGATGCAAAAAGGCTTATAGACCTGCTTTTTAATGTGATACTGCCGATTGCGGTTATTCACACATTTATGACAATGGAATATTCAAAAGAGCATATAAAAGGCATTTTGATTGCATTTGTGTGCGCCTTTGCAACTCATCTGTTCGGTGCGGGAGTTGCGCTGATTACATTTAGAAAGCGAAGCCTAAAGGAGCAGGGCATTTATCATTATGCGATTATTTTGTCGAATGCTGCATTTTTAGCACTACCGCTTGCAAAGAGCGTAATCGGAAATGAGGGAATTTTCTATTGTTCTGTTTATGTTGCCGTGTTCAATATGGTTGCATTCACGCTCGGCATCTATGAAATTTCAGGCCACGAGGCAAAAATTGATTTAAAAAAGCTTGTGCTAAATCCCGGAAGTATTTCTGTTTTAATAGGACTGCCGCTATACTTTTTACAGCTTGATATACCGCATTTTATTTCTTATCCTATGGAAATTGTGGGTAATTGCAACTCTCCGCTTGCAATGATAGTGTTCGGCACATTCTTGGCAAATTCAAGCTTTAAAAATATGTTCGCAAAGAAAGAAATCTATTTCGTTTCGTTTTTGAGGCTTGTGCTGATTCCGCTTTGTATGCTTGGCATTTTTTATGTTTGCGGTGTCAGGGGCTCACTTTTGGTCGCTATGATTATATCGGCATCGGCACCCACTGCAACTAACACGGCTATGTATGCTGCAAAGTATGAAAACGATACTGCCTTAGGCTCAGAAATTGCTGCTCAGTCATCGGTTCTCTCAATTATAACGATGCCTGTCGTTGTGGCACTTGCGAGTGTTTTGCAGTAGATTTATTTGTAAATTTTATTTTAAATAAAATGCCCAAATGTTGAATTTAGATACTTATTAAATTATAATTTATCTAAATAAAAGTTTATCGTAATATTTCGCTTTTTGATTATTACATCTGCTTTAAATGAATATATATTAAGGGTGATTTTATGAAATTGGTTATAGCCATTGTATCTAACAGTGACTTGGCAAAGGTTAATTCTGCTACAAGTGCAGAGGGCTTTTTTTCAACTAACGTTTCGACAAAAGGACAGTTTCTGGCAAGCGGTCACACAACAATTTTGTTCGGTGTTAATGATGACAAGGTTGAGGAATTGTTTTCGATATTAGAAAAAAATGTTTCAAAAAGAATTATTCGTCAAAAGGGCGTTGACAGTACGCTTGAAGGCTCGCTGTTAAAGAAGCCTGTTGATGTTGAGGAAAACGGGGCAGTTGCCTTCGTAGTAAATGTTGAGGACTTTAGAAAAATATAACGTATGAAAAGCATAGATTTTGTGGGAAACAAAAGAGCGATTGAACAGCTTGGATATCTTATTGATGCCAAGCGTTTTCCTCACGCCCTGATTATCGAGGGCGAGCAGGGACTCGGCAAAAGGACTCTCGCAAGATTTATTGCAAGCGCTCTCGTTTGTCGTGGCGATGATAAGCCCTGTATGGCATGTTCTCAATGCCACAAGGTTAAAGAGGGTATTCATCCCGATGTGTTTGAGCACAGCGCAACAGGAGGTGCAAATTCCTTTCATGTTGATGTAGTAAGGAATGTTGTTAATGATGCGTTTCTTCAGCCCAACGAGGCAGAAAAAAAGGTTTATATATTAGGTAATGCCGATGCGATGAATCTGTCGGCACAGAATGCTCTATTAAAGGTTTTAGAGGAACCGCCTGAATATGTGATTTTTATATTAACTGCAAAAACAAAGAGTGCAATGCTTGAGACTGTCTTGTCACGAAGTGTTGTTGTCAGCCTTGAGGGTGTTCCTATCGACGAGGGCGTTGACTATATTTGCCGTCACATTGAGAATGCCGACAGAAATGATGTAAAAAACACGCTCGAAGCCTTTAACGGAAATATCGGTAAGACTATTGACACGATAAACGGCGGAAAAACAAGTGAGATTGCCGAGCTTTGCGTTGATATGTGCAAGGCGTTGGTTAATGATAACGAATATGCTCTTTTGACAAAATGCTCAGCATTTCAAAAGGATAAGCTACTGATTGTGTCGTCAATGGATTTTTTAAAAAATATTTTTAGAGATGCTTTGTTTTACGGCACAGGTGTTGACCTAATAAGCGGTCAAGATGAGCTTGCAAGGCTTCTTAAAGGAAAAATTACCAAGCAAAAACTTATTGACTTAATCAATGTTTGTGATACACTAAAGGATATGGCAATGAAAAATTCAAATAACGCATTGCTTGTTACAAAGATTTGTTATAGTCTTAGACAGACTATCGGAAAATAAATTCGGAGGATACATATGACAAAGGTTGTTGGTGTTCGCTTTAAGGACACAGGCAAAACATATTATTTTGACCCGGGAAAGCTGGAATGCAAAAAAGGTCAAACCTTAATAGTTGAAACCTCGAAGGGTATAGAGAGCGGTGTTGCTCAATATGATGTAAAAGAGATTAGTGATGACGAGGTGGTATCTCCTCTAAAGCCGGTTAAGCGTATTGCTACCGAGGAGGACCTAAAGACTATCGAAAAAAATAAAGCAGACGAAAAGAAAGCTCTTTTAGTTTGTGCCGAAAAGATTGAAAAGCATAATCTTGAAATGAATTTGACTGACGCTGAATATAGCTTTGACAGGTCAAAGATTGTGTTTTATTTTACTGCTGACGGCAGAGTTGACTTTAGAGAGCTTGTAAAGGATTTGGCTACTCATTTTCATACGAGAATTGAGCTTCGTCAAATCGGTGTTCGTGACGAGAGCAGGCTTTTGGGCGGTCTCGGTATTTGCGGAAGACCGTTTTGCTGTTCAACATTTCTTGATGATTTTCATTCTGTATCTATCAAGATGGCAAAGGACCAAGGTCTGTCACTTGCTCCGGGTAAGATAAGCGGTACTTGTGGAAGACTTATGTGCTGTCTGAAGTATGAACAGAATTCTTATGAGCATCTTTTGAAGATTACACCGAAGAAGGGCGCAGTTGTTGATTGTCGAGAGGGCAGAGGAACAGTTGTTGATGTTTCACTCTTGACAGGACAACTGAAGATACAGCTTGACAGCGCACCGGAATCTCTTCCTGTTATAGTAAATAGGGAAGAGGTAAGAGTTGTAAAATAACTAAAATTATAGAATTAGCGGTGTTTTTTGTAAAAAGTTGAAAAACACTTGATTTTTTAATAATATATTGTTATATTATTTTTGAAATATAAATATTATAGGAGGTAATACTAATGGCATACAAGATTTCAGACGAATGCATTTCATGCGGTGCTTGCGCTGCTGAGTGTCCTGTAAGTGCTATTTCAGAGGGTGACGATAAGTTCGTTATCGATGCTGATGCTTGCATCGAGTGCGGTGCTTGCGAAGGCGTTTGCCCTGTTGGTGCTCCTGCACAAGACTAATTACATATATATGTAAAATTATTAAAAGGCGTACAATGTACGCCTTTTATTTTTTGCTCTATTATAGATACTGACGAATATCGGTTGATAGCTTGTCCTCGATTTGAATAAGTCTGCTCGTTATATCCTTTGATTTGCTGTCGGCTGATTTGTATTGATTTAGATATTTGCTAAGCGACTTAACTCCCATATTGCATCCGTCTGTCATAAGGTCGGCAACTGTTTTGTCGCTGCCGTCAACTGCCATTTTCATATTTGTTTTCATCCAGCTCATACCCTTTGCCATAGGGTTGGGATTTTTTCCGTCATCTTGATGCTCGTCTAAAAGAGTGTCGATTTCTTCTTGTAGCTTTTCGTGTTGGTTTCTGCAATCGTAGAGCAGAGATTTGAAATCATTTGACTTAACATCATTAATAACATCATTAATTGACGCAACGCCCATTTTTATTCCTGCGTCACATTCGCGAAGCAGCTTTACAGTGTCGCCGTCTTTTCCTGTTTTGTCATTCATTAATTTTCACCTCAAGGATAT
>CALZMC010000034.1 GCA_945788455.1 uncultured Clostridia bacterium | reverse complement strand
TGTTGACGAAAATGCTATAATTAAAGGCAGTTCATTTTGAACTGCCTTTTGTTATGCCTGATTTTTATGCGTTATATATTATGCTTTATTTTGCTTTTCCTTTGTGAATAATAATAAAACTATTATAATTATAGGGAATGCGATGCTGAATAATAATCCTTGCTTTAGGTCGCCGTTTAGTGCATTTGTAATTAAGCCGATTGCTGTCGGTCCTGTTGTGCAGCCTATATCGCCTGAAAGTGCAAGGAATGCAAACATCATTGTCGTGCCACCCTTTAATCTTTTTGTGCTAAGGCTTAATGTTGCAGGCCACATTGCCGATATTGCAAGACCGCATAACGCACAGCCGATTAGAGCAATTACAGGGCTTGGCGACAGGCTCGTTAACAGATATGAGATTATGCAAAGTATTGCAGACGCGATTATATAATTTTCTGTCTTAAATTTTTCACTAAACTTGCTGAACAATACTCTGCCGATGCCCATAAGTACAGCGAACGCCATCGGTCCTGCGAGGTCGCCGACAGTTTTGCTGACGTTTAGGCCTGTTTCTGCAAGCGTTGATGCCCACTGACTCATAGCAAGCTCGCTCGCACCCGAGCATATCATAAGCACGATAGCGATATAAAAGAATTTCGCTTTAAAAATAGCCTTGTTAGAAATTTCCTTTTTCTTTTCGTGTGGCTCCTTTATAGGAACGAAGCAGAAGAAAATTCCGTTTAACAGTGAAAAAATCGCCCACGCAAAAGAGAGGTATCTCCAATGCTCTCTGCCGAAAATGACGAAGAATAGTGTTGATACGCCGATTACAAAAACAGTTCCCCAACAATAAAAGGAGTGCAAAAGGCTCATCGCACCCGTTTTGTTATCAGTAGGGCAGGACTCGACAACAGGCGAAATCAACACCTCGAGTATTCCGCTTCCGACCGAATACAGCACGATAGAAATAACTATTCCGAAATAGGTGTTTTTTATCGTATAAGGCAATATGCCGAGCAGAATAAATCCAACCGATGAGCAAAGATGCGATATAACAAGCGAGTTTTTGTAGCCGACCTTGTCTGCTGTTTTTGCAGAAATAAGGTCAACAACAATCTGCGTAAAAAAGGTCAGTGTTACGATAGATGTTAGCTGTGTAATACTAATATTAAATTCGTTTTCCCACCCAACGAAAAGGAGCGGTGCAAAGTTGCAAACAATTGCCTGAACCATATATGCGATAAAGCAGGCGACAATCGTGTGTTTATAATTTAATCTCTTCATAATAACAACAATGATAACAAAACTAAATCAAAATTTCAAGTTATTTGTATATTTATATTCCTTTATGATAATACTGTCATTGAGGTGTTATTATGTCAACTAAAGATAAATCAAATAATAATAAAAGCTTGAGAGCCTTGTTTTCTGTCATTTGCTTATGTATTATTGCACTTGGCTTAATTGTATATTTTTCAACCCAGTCAAATGAGAATACTCAGGTGGCTGAGCCGACAACAGTTAAGCAGGCAGTAACCGAGCAGACAACCGAGGTTCAAAGACGCGTAACAGTTAAGGAAACTACAACAAAGGAAGCTACAACAAAGGCAGACGAAACGACAAAGGAGCCGTCAACCGAGCCTGCAACTATGGAGCAAAATGACACAAACACTCCGTACAAATCGTTCTATAAGTACCCTTGTGACGAAACGGTTATAAAGGGTTACAGCGAGGAGCTTGTTAAAAACGAGACTATGGGCGACTACCGTTCTCATACGGCGGTAGATTTTAAGTGTAGCCAAAGCACAAGCGTTGCGTCTATAAATGACGGACTTGTAATGTCGGTTGAGAATGATAATCTTCTCGGCAAGGTTGTTACTGTTGACCACGGCGGAAAGCTTGTTGCAAAATATTGCGGTCTTGACACGGTTAATGTTTCGGCGGGCGATTATGTAACAATCGGTCAGGCACTTGGAACAATCGGCAAGGTGCCGTTTGAGTCAAAGGACGGGGTGCATCTTCATTTTGAAACATTCATTGACGGCAAGTGTGTAAATCCGCTTGATGTTATGGGCAAGACCGAATAGTAGAACAATAATAAAAATCCTTCAACAAAAATGAGCAAGAGAAATTTCTCTTGCTCATTTTTTTAATAATAGCTTGCAGTATTGATAAATCCGAAGATGAAAAGTGCAGCAAATATTCCGAGTACCCAAATAACAATCGGGATTACTATGCCGACAATATTTAGCTTTCTTGCTTTATTCTTTTCTTCAAAAAGCTTAATGCTGTTTATAACATTTATATTATTGGTGTTCACAAGGCCGATAACCGCACAGATTATTCCGACAATAGGCGACATAACAATTCCTAATACTATTGAAAGTATGCCGAGTAGCTTTGCATTCGAAATCTTATTTTTGTTAGCCTCGTATTCCTCATCATAGCTATATTGCTGGCTAAAGGAATTAGGATTATACGGTTGATTATATGCATTATTGTTGTACTGATAGCCTGATTTTATATCGGCGTGACAGCTCGGACAAATTTCTTCGCCGTCAGGAATATAAGCACCGCAGCTTGGACAATACATAACTATTCCTCCTCTCGTATAACTATATTATACAATTATTAAATTTATTTCGCAACATTAAAATTGTAAAAAAATAATAGCCTATTTGTTAAATAATATAGCCCCAAAAAATTTTTTTGGCGTTTTTGCACCTGATTATAGTGAAAAAATGCTATTTTTAGTTGCTATACAAGATGTTAGTGTAGAGAGCTTTCTCTACAAAATATATCGGTAGGAGATGATTTGTATATCAAGAAGAAAAAAGGTTACTCAAAAAGAGGTTTGTGAAGGCTTAAGGCGCCTTGCCTTTGGAGAAATAACAGACGCGGTTTCATTGCTCTTTGAGAGTGATGAGAGTATTCTGTCCTCTCTGCCAAGGCTTGATTTGTTCAATGTCAGCGAAATAAAGCGAGCAAAGGGCGGAGGTATGGAAATAAAATTTGTTGACAGATTAAAGGCACTTGATAAGCTGTCGGAGCTTGCCTGTGCCGATGAGAGCAAGGGTGCAACATCATTTTATGATGCGCTTGAGAGAAGTGCTGTAAAAACAAATGATTCATACAAAGAGGATTATTATGAATAGGTTTGTGCCGTTTTCAAAAAAACAGTTAGCAGTTTTGAATTGGTGGTGCAAGAGCAGTAGTGTACATAGCAAGAACGGAATTATTTGTGACGGAGCTGTAAGAAGCGGGAAAACGCTATGTATGAGTCTGTCGTTCGTAAGCTGGGCATTTTACACTTTCAGCAACACGTCATTTGCCTTATGTGGCAAAACTATTGCTTCCCTGAGACGAAATGTTGTAACGCCCCTTATACCTATTCTAAACGAGCTCGGCTTTAGCTGTGATTACAAAATCAGCAGAAACTACCTGGAAATTTCAAGAGAGGGCAGAGTGAACAGATTTTATCTGTTCGGCGGTCGTGATGAGTCGTCAGCATCTCTTATTCAGGGTATGACTCTCGGAGGAGTTTTGCTTGATGAGGTTGCGCTTATGCCTCGCTCGTTCGTTGAGCAGGCTCTTGCAAGATGCTCGCTTGACGGCTCAAAATATTTCTTTAACTGCAATCCGGAGCATCCGTATCATTGGTTTTATCTTGAATGGATACAAAAGGTTGAGGAAAAGAATATTCTTTATCTCCACTTTACGATGGAGGACAACCCCTCTCTTTCAAGGAGTGTAATTGACCGATATAAGAGCCTTTATTCAGGAGCCTTTTATGAACGATTTATCGAGGGCAAATGGGTAACGGCAGACGGCTTGGTTTATCCTATGTTTGACCACAGCCGACATATAAAAAAATATGACGGGCATTTCAGCGAGTATTATCTCTCGTGTGACTACGGAACGGTAAATCCCTTTTCGCTTGGATTATGGGGAAAGGGAAATGACGCTTGGTACCGAATTGACGAATACTATCATTCGAGTCGAGATAAGGGCGTTCAGCTCACAGATGAGGAATACTACCGAGAGCTTGAAGGGCTGGTACAGGGCAGAAGCATTAAGGCGCTGATAATTGACCCGTCAGCAGCATCCTTTATCCAAACTGTAAGGCGACACGGAAAATTCAAAATCATTAAGGCGGACAACAATGTTCTCTCGGGAATAAACAGAGTGTGTCAGGCATTGAAGAACGAAGAAATATTCATATCGCCGAATTGCTGTGATGCGATTAGAGAATTTTCGATATATCGCTGGGATAACAGTATAAGAAAGGATGCACCGAAAAAAGAAAACGACCACGCAATGGATGATATTCGCTATTTTGTTTCTACTGTACTTGATATGGAAAAAGGTAGCGACAGCTTCATCTCGTTTGCGATAGAAAGGAATTGAGGCTTTGGGCTTATTTAATAACAAAAAGAAAACCGGCTCTTTAACTGCCTCGGCAGTACAAACCTCTGTAAAATCAAAGCATCCGTACCTTGAGCTTTCAAGTGGATTTCCGCTGAATTCAAGGTCAAAAATGTATTTGGAGCTAAGACGTGCTGTTCCTATTGTTGATGCGGCAATTAACAAGATTATTCGCCTGACCGAAGGGTTTCATTTTGAGTGCGGAAGCGATGCGGTGGACAAGCAGATTAACGGCTTTTTTGAGAATGTAAATGTTGGCGGAAATCAGCAGGGTATATCTGCCTTTGTGTCAAACTATCTTAATCAGCTTTTGACCTTTGGCACTGCTATCGGCGAAATCATACTCTCAAGCGGTGGGATATATGCACTTTATAACAGCGAACTCGAAACCATTGAGCTGAAGAGAAGGGAAAACGGAATTGACGTTGATTTTTATAATTACAACGAAAAAATCCAAAACCCACAGCTTATTCTTTACTCTGTGCTAAACCCCAAGCCAAGTGACCTGTGCGGTACAAGTTTGCTTGAGGGCCTGCCGTTTATCAGCGAAATTCTTTTAAAGATTTACAATACAATCGGCGAAAATTGGGAGCATGCAGGAAATGTAAGATACGCAGTTGTATGCAAGCCGACAGGCGATAGCGTTGACGGAATTGACGCAAAGGAAAGAGCGAATGCAGTTGCCGAGGCTTGGCAGGACGCGATGAGCTCAAGCAATGTAAAGGATTTTGTTGCAGTCGGCGATGTGAGTGTTCAGGTTATCGGCGCAGATAATGCTATTCTTGACAGCGAGATACCTGTTCGACAGTTGCTTGAACAAATTGTTGCAAAAACAGGTCTGCCACCGTTTATGCTCGGACTTTCTTGGTCATCAACAGAGCGAATGAGCACACAGCAGGCAGATATTCTTACAACAGAGCTTGAGTCATACAGAAGAATCCTTACTCCCGTAATTAAGAAAATCGGAAATATGTATCTTGCCGTAAACGGTATAAATGCTGACTTAAATGTTGTGTGGGACGATATTACATTGCAGGATGAATGTGATAACGCGAAGGCTCAGCTATATATCGCACAGGCAGAAAAGCTAAGAAGGGAGGACTAATATGACAGAGGGATATATTGAAAAAAGCATTGGTGCCGTAAGTGATGATTTAGAAAAAATCAACAAATTCACAAGGTCTGAATTTGATGCGGACAGCTTATATATTTTTAATGTTGTGCTATGCAATAACGATATTGACAGAGACTATGAAAAATTTTCGATAGAGGCTTTAAACGAGCTGAAGGATAAATTTGTCGGAAAGACAGGTATCTTTGACCATTCAATGAAATCTGCTGACCAAAAGGCTCGTATTTTTGATACCTACATCGAAAAGTGCGAGGGCAAGAAAACTGCCGATAACGAGGACTTTTATCAGCTAAAGGCAAAGGCATATATGGTTAAGAGCGAGGAAAATCTTCCTTTGATTACAGAGATTGAGGCAGGAATTAAAAAAGAGGTTTCTATCTCTTGCTCTGTTGCAAAAAGCATTTGCTCCATTTGCTCTGCCGATAAGAGAACAACCCGCTGTGAGCATCATAGCGGCAGAGAGTATGACGGCAGGCTTGCATATTCGATTTTAAGTGATGTTAAGGATGCTTATGAATTCAGCTTTGTTGCTGTCCCGGCACAAAGAGAGGCCGGAGTAACAAAATCATTTTGTAATTTTGGAAAGGAATTTAATATGACAGATATTATTTCTACTCTAAAGAGCTGTGATACACAAATTACCTTGTCAAAGGCGCAGGCTAATAGCATTATTACAAAGCTTGAGGCGCTGGACGAGGAGGCACAGCTTGGCAGAGAGTACAAGAAAAGCTTAACAAAAGAGGTTATTAATCTTTGTTCAACTGCTATGCCACAGCTTGATTTAAAGGTATTTTCTAATGTGGCACAGATTATGACCACAAAGGAGCTTTTAGAATTTAAAAAGGCTTTTTCTCAAAACAAGGACAAGGCTCCCACACCGCAGATTAAGCCTGAAAACAAGACATATAATGTAAATCAATTTAAAATTTAGGAG
>CALZMC010000033.1 GCA_945788455.1 uncultured Clostridia bacterium | reverse complement strand
AGGGCAAATCAGCCAATTTAAACCACGGTTCGTATTGCTCTTTATTGCCTACAAGGGGAGTCGAACCATATTATCCTTGATATATCATAGCAATGGTGATAGAATAAATAATGATGAAAATTTATTTGTGCCAAGGAAAGAATATGTTTGAAAAACTAAAAAACAAGTTTATAAATTTCTGCAAATGGATATGGTCGGAGTGTAAGGACTGGCATACCCTTGTTTTGCTGATTATCGTAGTTGTGCTGATGTATACACCCGTTTGGGGCGGTTATCTCCTGCATCTTCTTTTTGATGTTAAGTGGGGCTCTGCAGTGGCAACTGCTTACCTTGCTTTCTGGGCCGGACCGTTCACTCCGTATTTTCCCCTTTGCATAACCATAACCTTTGCACTTAAAAGGCTTATTGAAAAAATATCCAAAAAGAAAAATAAAAAGGATAATCAAGATGAAAATGAATAGGGAGGTCCTGTTTTCAGGAGCCTCCCTTGTTGTTTAATTATTCCTGTTCGCTTAATTTACGACCCATAAGCACGCCCATAACGCTTGCCATCATCAGTCCTCTTGTCCAGCCTGATGAATCACCCAGGCAGTGAAGACCCTTGATGTTTGTGTCAAGGTTTTTGTCCATTCTTACCTTGTTGCTGTAAAATTTCAGCTCGGGGCTGTAAAGCAGTGTTTCCGTTGAAGCAAAGCCGGGCACAACAACATCAAGCATTTTTATAAATTCAATAATGTTTGTCATTGCTCTGTAAGGCATTGCCGCAGTAATGTCGCCTGCAACAGCGTCCTTGAGAGTAGGCTTAACATTACTTTTTGATAGCTCGTGCTGCCATGTTCTCTTTCCGTCAAGAATATCGCCGAAGCGCTGTACCATAATTTTTCCTGCACCGAGCATATTCGTTAGCTCGCCAACCTTTTGAGCATACTCAATAGGCTGATTAAATGGCTCTGTAAAGTTGTGGCTTACAAGGATAGCAAGATTTGTGTTTTCGCTCTTTTTGTCCTTAAAGCTGTGACCGTTAACAACTGCAAGGTCGTTGTCATAATTTTCCTGTGCAACAAATCCACCGGGGTTTTGACAGAAGGTGCGAACCTTGTTCTTCCAAGGTCTCGGATAGCCGATTAGCTTTGACTCATAAAGAGCCTCGTTAACCTTTTCCATAACCTCGTTTCTGCATTCTACTCTGACACCGATATCAACAGTACCCGGCTTGTGAGCGATATGATGCTCTGCACAAAGCTTTTCGAGCCAATCGGCACCACGGCGTCCTGTTGCGATAACAACCTCAGGTGCATTGATGATTACGTCATTGCCTTTGTCATCAATGATAACACCCTTACATACATTATCTTCAATAATAATATTCTTACATTCGGTAGAAAACATCATTTCAACACCGTTGTCAGCAAGATGAGTTTGAATTTTGTAGTATAGCTCCTGTGCTTTTTCTGTTCCGAGATGACGAATAGGGCAGTCAACAAGCTTTAGACCTGCCTTAATCGCGTTCTTTCTGATTTCCTTGATAGCATCGCCTGTGTTGATGCCCTCAATTTTTGTGTCAGCACCGAATTCAAGATAAATCTTATCTGTGTAGTCGATAAGCTCCTGTGCAAAATCCTCGCCGATAAGTGTCGGCAAATCGCCTCCAACCTCATAGCTAAGGCTCAGCTTTCCGTCAGAGAATGCACCGGCACCCGAAAAGCCTGTTGTGATAGCACAGCTTGGCTTACAGTTTACGCAGTAGCCGACCTCACTTTTAGGACAATGTCTCTTTTCGACAGGCTTGCCCTTTTCGATAAGAAGCATTTTTTTCTTTGTGTTTCTCTTTATTAGCTCAAGGGCAGTAAAAATACCTGCAGGACCTGAGCCAACGATAATTAAATCATAGTTCATTTTGTAAAATTCTCCCTTATTACATAAAAAAAGACGGACTGCAATAGTCCGTTTCTTTTCTTATCTATTGCAATCTATTCTAACACATAAAAAGTAATATGTCAATTTATATTTGCATATATATATTATTTCTGCTATAATTCAAATAGAAAAGAAAAGGAGTGAAGTGCCATGGATAACTCTAAGTCAATAAAAGAAGCATTAGACACCACAGGCAAATATACGGGTTTGACCAAGGGCACATCTATGGAGCCTCTTATTCATCATCAAAGAGATAATATAATAGTAATAAAAAATAAGCAACGCCTAAAGAAATATGATGTTCCTGTTTATTTAAACTCAAACGGCGATTACGTTATGCACAGAGTTGTTAAGGTTTGTGACGACCATTATGTTATTGTCGGCGATAATCTTCTTCAAAGAGAATATGTGACTGACGATATGATATGCGGAGTTTTGGTTGGCTTCTACAAGGACGGAAAAAAATATATTGACTGTCAAAATTCAAGACTTTATAAGCTATATTCAAGGCTGTGGGTAGCACTTCTTCCCGTTAGACCTGCAATGTTCTTTGTCAGAAGATGCTACAGATGGCCGATTAATCATATTTTTAAAAGAGGAGCAAGGTCCTAATGAATTCAAAAAAAACGAACACACTACCCGACAGTGTTGTTTTAAAATGGATATATAACGCCTGCAAAAAGCAAATGCCGATAGCTCTGTTTTTGATTTTTGTAAATGTTATTCACGGCGTTTCTGCCGTTTTTCTTGCAAGATTTTCGAAGAGCGTTATTGATAGTGCAACTGTCAGCAAGGATATGCAAAGCATAATAAAATTCGGTGTAATTCTAATCGGCATTGTACTTCTTCAGGTGTTTCTTACCCTAATAAGAAACGGTGTTGCCGAAAGGTGCAAGGGCAGAATTACAATCGCACTAAGACACAGACTTCTAAATGTGATTATGAATAAGAATTATGCCGACATTTCGTCATATCACACAGGCGATTTACAAAACAGGCTGTTTGGCGATATTGATGTTATCGCGAGTGGCTTTACTTCGATAATACCAAACACGGTATTTTTTATCACAAAGCTGACAAGTGCGTTAATATATCTTGTGGTAATTGACAAGACATTTGCGCTGATTTTTTTAGTGGGCGGTGTTGTTGTATTTCTTTCAACACAGCTATTTAGAAAAACACTAAAGTCACTTCATACTCGTGTTCAGGAAACTGAGGGAAAAACACGTTCCTTTATGCAGGAGGCATTGATAAATCTTTTGGCCGTTAAGGCATTTTCTACCGAAGATAAAATTTTGTCTCAATCCGATGACCTTCAGGAAATTAACTTTAAGGCAAAAATGAAGCGCAGGGATTTCGGTATTCTTGCTAACACAGGACTCAGCGGTGTGTTTAGCATCGGCTCTGTTTTTGCAATAGTTTTCGGTGCGTGGAGAATATTAAACGGTGTTATGACATACGGCGATTTAATTGCTATGACTCAGCTTGTAAATCAGGTTCAGTCTCCGTTTGCATCTCTTTCAGGCATTATGCCACAGTATTACTCAATGCTTGCATCTGCCGAAAGACTTATCGAAATTGATAATCTTGATGATGAGATTGAGGTTAACGACAGCGATTTTGACGCGATAGATACTTATGATAACCTGTTATCAATTTGCTTTGACAATATTTCATTTAAGTATGACAGAGATATAGTTTTAGATAATACATCACTAAAAATTAACAAGGGCGATTTTGTTGCCGTTATGGGAATATCAGGTATCGGAAAAAGCACACTTCTAAAGCTTCTTTTGGGTGTTTTTGCAGTTCAGGACGGCGACATTTATCTTGATACAAAAAACGGAAAAATACCTGTTGATAAATATACGAGAAAGCTGTTCTCTTATGTTCCGCAGGGAAATTTAATTATTTCAGGAACTGTCAGAGACAACCTGACATTTATTAACAGCAATGTTACGGATGAAGAAATTGAGCGCGCTATTGATATAAGCTGTTCAAGACAGTTTATTGATGAATTGCCAAAAGGTATTGATACCGTTATCGGCGAAAACGGACTTGGCTTGTCGGAGGGACAGGCACAGCGTCTTGCTATTGCGAGAAGCATTATCTCCAATGCGCCTGTATTACTGCTTGATGAATCAACATCTGCACTCGATGAAAAGACCGAAAAACAGCTTTTGACAAATCTAAAAAAGCTTGATGATGTAAGCTGCATTATCATTTCTCACAAGAGGGCAGCACTTGATATTTGTAATAAGCATATCCAAATAATTAACGGAAAAATAGTAGAGGAAAAATTATGCTAAAAACAAGATGGACCGATTCGGTTGACCTGTCTCAACCGCTTAATGATTATCCGAGACCGCAGTTTGTGCGAGACAGCTATTTCAGTCTAAATGGCAAATGGCAGTATAAAATTACAAAATCTCCTGCCATTCCTGATGACTATGACGGCGAGATTGTTGTTCCGTTTTCTCCCGAAAGTGAGCTTTCAGGTGTAAACAGAACAGTAGGTCCTAACGATTATTTGATTTATAAAAAGTCATTTGTTCTTCCAAGTGATTTTAATAAGGGCAGGGTTTATATCAATTTCGGTGCCGTTGACCAAATTGCAACTGTCTATATTAACGGAAAATGTGTAGGCACTCATAAGGGTGGCTATACACCGTTTAGATTTGAGCTTAGCGAATACATAAACGAAAGCGAAAACGACTTAGTCGTTCTTGTTAAGGATTTCAGCGACACAAAATTCTACTCAAGAGGAAAGCAGAAAATTAATCGCGGTGGAATTTGGTACACGGCTCAAAGCGGTATTTGGCAGTCTGTATGGCTCGAATCAACACCGATAGAGCATCTTGACAGCGTTAGGATTACTCCCGATTATGACAACGAGCTTGTTAGGTTTGAATTCTTTGGCACAGATGATGTTGAGACACTTATCTATGACGGTGATGAGCTTATTGCCGATACAACAGAGCATACCGTAAAAATCCCCGATTTTAAGCCCTGGTCGCCCGAAAATCCTTTTTTGTATAAGGTAGTATTCAAGGCTTGCGGCGAAAAAATCAAGTCATATTTCGGTATGAGAAAGTTCTCAGTCGGAACAGACGGTATGGGCATAAAAAGACTGCTTCTAAACAATAAGCCTTATTTTCATAACGGACTGCTCGACCAAGGCTATTATCCCGATACAATGCTGACTCCGCCTTGTAACGAGGCTATGGAGAATGATATAAAGTTTGTAAAAAATGCAGGCTTTAATATGCTTAGAAAGCATATAAAGATTGAGCCTCTTTTGTGGTATCACTACTGTGATGTGAACGGTATTATCGTTTGGCAGGATATGGTTAACGGTGGTGGTAGCTATGGACTTGAGGTGTCAGCTATTCCGTTTGTTAATATCACTCTTGACGATACGAAATATAAGACCTTTGCCCGTGAGGATAAGGAGGGCAGAGACCTATATTATCAAGAGCTTGATGAAATGATTTCTCATCTTTATAATTGTCCCTGTATCGCCGTGTGGGTGCCATTTAACGAGGGTTGGGGACAGTTTGACAGCAGACTTGCATACGAAAAGATTAAGGCTCTCGACTCTACAAGAATTGTTGACACAACATCGGGCTGGCACGATTTGGGCCACAGCGATGTTATATCAAAGCATATTTATTTTACTCCGATTAAGGTTAAAGCAGGCGACAGACCTTATGTCTTGAGCGAGTTCGGTGGATTTAGTATGCGTATTAAGGGCCATACATTTAACGAAAAAATGTTCGGCTACAAGATATATAATTCAAAGAATAGCCTGACAAAAGCATACGAAAGGCTATTTAATAATGTTATCATTCCTCAAATTAAGGACGGCTTGTCGGCAACCGTTTATACACAGCTAACCGATGTTGAGGATGAGCTAAACGGACTTCTAACATACGACAGAGAGCTTGAAAAAATTGATGTTGATAAATTAAAGGAAATAAACGAAAGGATAAAATTATAATGGAAGCAATTATTAAAACAAACAAGGGTGATATGAGATTTATACTTAATCCCGAGGCAGCACCAAAGGCTGTTGAAAATTTTGTAACTCATGCAAAAAACGGTTATTATGACGGCTTGATTTTTCATAGAGTTATTAAAGATTTTATGATTCAGGGCGGAGACCCTACCGGTACTGGCTGCGGAGGAGAGTCGATTTGGGGCAGGTCATTCGAGGACGAATTCAGCCTTGACGCAAGAAATTACTATGGCGCTCTGTCAATGGCAAACAGTGGCCCTAATACTAACGGTTCACAGTTTTTCATTGTTCAAGCTAAAGAAGTACCTGATAATCTTTTGTCTCAAATGAAGCAATTAGGTTCAAACGGTGGCTTTCCCGATGATGTAATTCAGGTGTACGAGCAAAAGGGCGGAACACCTTGGCTTGATTTTCATCATACTGTATTCGGTATGCTGACAGATGGCGAGGATACACTCGAGGATATTGCCTCAACCCGTACAGGAATGGGCGATAAGCCTGTTTATGATGTTGTTATTGAAACAATTATTATCGAGGATTAATTTTGACAAATTTAACCCCCATTACTGAGTATAATCAGTAGTGGGGGATTTTCTTTT
>CALZMC010000032.1 GCA_945788455.1 uncultured Clostridia bacterium | reverse complement strand
AACAATGTCAAGTGCTGTATAAGAACGCGGATGACCTACGTGTAGGCCCTGTCCTGACGGATAAGGAAACTCTACCAAGCAATAAAACTTTGGAAGAGTATAGTCCTGCTTTGCGGCAAAAGTGTTTTGAGTGTACCACACATTCTGCCATTTTGTTTCAATCTGTTTAAAATTGTACTCCATATTTTAATCCTCCAATAAATTTGCAATATCTATCTTTTTTCCATCCTCCCAAAGACGCTCAAGCTGATAAAAATCACGCTGGTCCTTATAGAAGATATGAACTACAACAGAACCGTAATCAAGGCAAACCCAAGGTGTCTTTTCGCCCTCGATGTGATGAGGCTCAACGCCCTTTAGGGACAGCTGATACTCAACCTCGTCTGCAAGTGTTTTTACCTGAGTTGTACTCGTACCTGTTGCAATAACAAAGTAATCGGCAATAATCGTTAAATCGGTAATGCCGATAACCTCAATATTTTCGCCCTTTTTACTGTCAATCGCCTTAACGGCTGTTTTTACAATGTCTTGTATTTCCATACATTCACTATCCTTTTTTAAAATAAGTTTTGATTAGCCAATTATAAGTGTCAAGAGTGTCGGGATGAAGCGGTATTTCTCTGTCAATGACTGACTTGATAGTATGCTTTGTCGCATAAAGCATACCATACTCCTTTCCCTTTTCTGCCTCTTGTCTGACTATATCTATATCTTTATATTTCCTATCAGCAGAAATAAAATCAGCCAAATAGATAATTTCCTCCATTAGACTCATATTAGCCCTGCCGGTAGTGTGATACCTAATTGAATTCAATATTTCGTCATCATCTATTCCAAGCACAACCTTTGCGTAGGCAGAGCTCGAAAGCTGATGATAGCAATTTTTATTATTCAGCTCAAGCTCGGTCATAGAATAGCCTGCACGGTTGATTATATCAAGCTGGTCATCAAGGCTGTCCTCCTTGCAGATATCGTGAAGAATACCTGCAAGCTCTGCCTTGTTCTCATCAGCGCCGTAGCGCCTTGCAAGTGCCTTTGCAGACTCGCTGACACATACAGAATGATGAAATCTGTAATCGCTGAGCCTATCCTTAACAATTTGTGTATATTTCTCTATATCATACATAAAGCTTGTTCTCCTTTATATATGCCTGAACAGACGGTAAAACCAAATGTGATATATCCTTCTTGTTCTTTATTCTTTCACGAATTTCACTTGATGATACCTTAATAACCTTTTTTGATGACAGATGAAAGCTGTCGCTTATTCCTAATTTCTTTGAGAATTCAACAATGCTTTGCCTTTCAGCGTCACTTTCTCTTGCACAGGTACATAGTGTTGCCATTTCTAAAATGTCCTTATATCTATACCACTTATCGAATGACAGAAATTGGTCAGCACCGATAATCAAGAAAAAGGTGTCATTAGGATATTCTTTTTTTAAAAGATTAAGAGTATCAAAGGTATAAGACTTCGTTTTTCTCTCAAACTCAATAGTTGAAATTTCAAAGGGAGTATCCTTTAAAGCCAGCTTTAGCATATTAATTCTGTCGGTACCGCTGACTAAATATTCATTAGCCTTGTGAGGCGGGATTGCAGTCGGGATAAATATCAGCTTATCAAGTTTTAGTTCATCATAATACGAGTATGCTAAATCAAGATGCCCGTTATGAACAGGATTAAATGCCCCACCGAAAATGCCGATATTCATTAGCTTCTACCCTGCTTTTTTGTTCTGTCGTTTCTGTATCTTGGGTTTTCGTATTTTGCGTAAGGATTTTTTTCTTCCTTTTCTCTTTGACGCTGACGCATACCCTTAATCTTTACCTTTTTCTTTGCAGTTGCCTTTGCACTGCCTGAGCCACGTTGCTTCTTTTTTTCAGCAATTTTGTCAGGGTCAGCCTTACGGTAAAGCACGATAATTCCGCCGATAACCTGAATTACGTCTGCACCGAGTGCCTCGCCAAGCTCGTTTGCAAGCTCCTTCGGTGTCTTTGGAGCAGTCTCCAAATGAACACGAATTTTTATAAGCTCTCTGTTATCAAGAGTATCGTCAACCTGTGTAATCAGGTTTTCACTAATTCCCTCCTTGCCGATTTGAATAATCGGCTCAAGTGTGTTAGCCTTTGCTCTCCACTGTGCTCTTTCCTTTGATGTCATATTATTTTCTCCAATTCCTTTGTTAGTAATCTTAATGCATTACCTCTGTGGCTGATTTTGTCCTTCTCCTCGGCAGTATATCTTCCGAAAGCCTTGCCGTTAATAAGGAATAAGGGGTCATAGCCAAAGCCCTCATTTCCGTCACGCTCAAAGCCTATATGACCGTGGCACTCGCCACGAACGATTATCTCCCTGCCGTCAGGAAATTCACAGCAAATAGCACAAACATAATATGCTGTTCTCTCCTCCATAGCAACTCCGTCAAGCTTTTCTAAAAGAAGGTCATTGTTCAGCTCATCATTTCCGTGTTCGCCTGAAAATCTTGCAGAAAAGATACCGGGTGCACCGTCAAGATAGTCAACACAAAGTCCCGAATCATCGGCGATAGCAGGCATATTTGTCGCCTTGCAAGCGGCAAGTGCTTTTATTCTCGCATTCGCCTCGAATGTATCGCCGTCCTCCTCAACCTCCTCAAGAGTAATGCCGAGCATTTTTGCAGTAACAACATTAATGCCAAGAGGAGAAAGTATTCTCTGCATTTCTGCAAGCTTTTTCATATTATTAGTTGCTAAAATAAAATCCATATCAGTCCTCGTTTTCGTTAGTAATAAAGCTTGTTATATCCTCGTCATCATCAGGAATTTTTGCATCAAACAGACCGCTTGCAAATGCATCTGCATCAAATGGCTGAAGGTCCTCGATTTTTTCGCCGACACCGACAAACTTAACGGGAACATCGAGCTCGTTGTTGATAGCAAGAACAACACCGCCCTTTGCAGTACCGTCAAGCTTTGTTAAAACGATACCTGTGATGCCTGCCGCCTCCTTAAAATCCTTTGCCTGATTAACGGCATTTTGACCTGTTGTTGCGTCAAGGACAAGCAAAATTTCCTTTGTTGAGTCAGGTAGCTCTCTGTCTATAACACGAGAAATCTTGTTAAGCTCATCCATAAGATTTTTCTTATTATGGAGTCTGCCTGCCGTGTCAATGATGATTACATCAACACCTCTCGCCTTGCCTGCCTGAATTGTGTCATAAACAACTGCCGCAGGGTCAGAGCCCTCGGCGTGCTTTATTAGGTCAACATCTGCTCTGTCAGCCCAAACCTGAAGCTGTTCAATAGCGGCGGCACGGAATGTATCGGCAGCACCGAGAATGACACTTCTGCCCTGCTCCTTCAGTCTTAAAGCAAGCTTTCCGATAGTAGTAGTTTTACCAACACCGTTAACACCAATCATAAGGATAATCGAAGGCTTTGAGCGCAGTCTTAAATAGCTACCGCCCCAAACGATACCCGAAACTATATCCTTCATGGTTTCTCTAACCTGCTTGACATCCTTAATCCTGTCGTTTTCGATTTTAGACTTTAGGTCTCTGATAATTCTTTCGGCAGTCGGCATACCGACATCGCCCATTATCAAGATTTCCTCAAGCTCATCAAAAAGCTCGTCTGTAATCTCCTCATAGGACTCGATAACATCATCAATTTGGGCTGTGATACCCTCATCGCGAGTCTTTTTGAGTCCCTTTTTGAACATTGAAAAAATACCCATATTTTGCTCCTTAATATGTGTTTACTTATACACAATGATTATTCCTCAAGTCCCATTTTGGCAGCAAGCTCGGCTGTTTGAAGTTCAATAAGCTTTGATACGCCCTTTTCCTGCATCGTAACACCGTAAAGAACGTCTGCCTCCTCCATTGTGCCTCGTCTGTGGGTAATAGAAATAAACTGTGTTTTATCCGTCATCTTACGCATATATTTCGCAAAGCGCTCAACATTTACGTCATCGAGTGCCGCCTCAACCTCGTCATAAATACAGAATGGTGCAGGCTGTACCTTTAAAACGCTGAACAGAAGTGCCATAGCGGCAAGTGACTTTTCTCCACCGGAGAATAGATTAATATTCTGTACACTCTTTCCCGGTGGCTGAATTTTAATTTCAATAGGACTTTCAAGACAGTTGTCAGGCTGTTCAAGAATAATCTCGCCCTTACCGCCACCGAAGAAATCGGCAAAGCTAATCTTAAATTCATCATTGATTTTGTTGAATTTTTCGAGGAATTTTTCGCTCATTGATGCTGTTAAATCCTCGATAATCTTTAGTAGCTCGCGCTTCGACTCCTCAACGTCACTAATCTGTTCTTTTAGGAATTCGTATCTTTCGGATACCTCCTTGTATTCCTCGATAGCACCAACGTTAATTGAGCCGAGTGCCTTAATGGCAACCTTGATTTCGTGAAGTCGCTTCTTCGCCTCTGCCATATTTTCGATTTGGATATTCAGAGCCTCTGCCTCGCGTTTTGTTAGCTCATACTGTTCAAAAAGCATATCGTTTAGCTCGTCATATTCCTTTCGCATAGCAATCTTGCGTTCATCAAGACGAACAAGCTCGCCCGATAGCTTTTCTCTCTCCTGGCCCTTGTTTCGCTCAAGAACTCTCAGCTCGCCCGAACGCTTTTCGAATTCATTTCTGTCAAGAATTTGCTTTTCTATCTCGCTGTTAGATTCCTGTGCCTTTTTTCGAAGCTCGTTAGCCTGAGCCTTAACCTCGTTAATTGTGGCTAAGAGATTTTTGTTTCTGTCCTCAATAATCTTGATTTCTTCTTCAATAGATTTTGCTCTGTCGCTTTGAGTATTCTTACGAAGCTCAAGCTCCTCAATAGAAATTTTTGCAGCCTCGCTGTCCTTTGCGATAGCAACAAGCTCAAGATTAATCTGCTCGTTTCTTTGTCTGTATTCCTCGCGCTTTTCAGATAGCTTTTGGGCATCGTCACTTGTTTTTGAAAGCTCTGACTCGGCATCGGAGATTTTGCTTTCGATAGCCTTTGCCTCAGCCTCGCCCTCCTTATTTATCTTCGATAAGCCTGCGATACGCTCATCTGCGTTATCCTTTTCAGCAATAAGACTTTCACTTTGAGCCTTAACGGCATCAAGCTTTTCACAGATAAGACGGTGCTCGCCCTGTGCTCTGATAAGCTCCTCCTTGGCCTGCTGTAAATCAACCTCGGCACCCTGAAGCTGTGAGGCAACATAATTAGCCTCCTCAACAGCAGTCTTGAGCTGTGCCTTTAGGTCGTCTGCCTTTTTCTCAAGCTCACTTGCCTGTGCGTTGAGCTCGTCAATTTGGTTTCCTCTTGATAGGATACCTGCACCCTTTGACTGTGAGCCACCCGTCATTGAACCGCCGGGATTGATAACCTGACCGTCAATGGTAACAAGCTTAAAGCGATTGTTATATCTCTTCGCAATACCGATTGCGCAGTCCATATCATCAACAATAACAACTCTACCGAGCAGATTTGAGATAATATCCTTATACTCCTTTTTGCATTCAACAAGGTCGCTTGCGATAGCAACAAAGCCTAAATTATCGTCTAAATCCTTTTCGTCAAGATTTCTTGGCTTAATATTAGAGATAGGTAAAAATGTTGCTCTGCCGAGCTTGTTATTCTTTAGGTAATAGATAGCACGCTTTGCGTCAGCCTCGTTAGTTGTAACGATATTTTGCATTGCTGCGCCGAGTGCAACCTCGACAGCAACACTATACTCGCTGTCAACAGTAATGAGCTGTGACAAAGGACCGTGAATACCCGAAAGAGCCTTGCTTTGAGCCTGCTTCATAACAGACTTAACAGCTCCCGAAAAGCCCTCCATATTCTTCTCTAAATCAGAAAGCATCTTTGCTCTTGATTGCTTTTGATTTAGCTCAAGTACTGTTTTTTCAAGCTCTGCCTTGATTTTTTCGGCATTCTTTGTTTTATTTTCAACACGAAGTCTGTGACCTGCAAGTGAATTATTATTCTCGTCAATTCGCTCCTGCAAAGCCTTTAGCTTGTTCTCGCTATCCTGCTTTTGATTTTCGGCAGTTTTCAGCTCATCATTACACTGAGCGATAGCATCATCAACAACGCTTCTTCGAGAATTTATTTCGTCAATAGATGATAGAGCCTGCGAGCACTTAACCTTGCAATCGGAAAGCTCCAATGTCAGAGATGTAATTCTTCTGTTAAGCTCAACTGTCAGCTTTGAAAACTCCTCGTTTGAGCTGACAAGACTTTCCATCTCGGCAGTAACATTTTTAAGCTCCTGCTTTTTTTCCTCAAGTCTTATGTTATTAGACTCGATAAGCGCATTCTTCTCGGCAATTTGGCTGTCAATAGAGATATTTGTGTCTCCCATATCGCCGATATCGTTTTTGTATCTTTCGATAGTCTCGTTATTATGCTCAAGTGTGGTTTCGAGCACAGAAGCCTCGCCGTCCTTTCGCAAAGCCTCCTCCTCGAGTGCCTTTGCGCCGACACGAATTTGCTCGATTTCAATATTAATCTTGCCTGTGCTTTCGATAATATCCTCAATCTCTTTTTCGATTGAAGATAGCTCTTTTTCACACACATCGTACGATGCCTGAGTTGCATCTATTTTATGCTCCTGCTCGCGAAGCTCATTAGTGAAACGGTTAATCTTGTTAATCCATACACCGATTTCAAGTGTTTTCTTTTCCTCGCTGAGCTCTAAAAACTGCGCTGCCTTTTCGCTCTGCTTTTTTAGTGGA
>CALZMC010000031.1 GCA_945788455.1 uncultured Clostridia bacterium | reverse complement strand
GGTGGCGAGGCTATCGCAGTTGGCTGTAACGTTTTAGAGATTGAGTCAATGGAAGAGGCTCGCAGAGAAATTAACGAAAAGCTCGGCACCTGTGACATTCTCCTAAACGGCGCAGGCGGAAATAATCCAAAGGGCACAACAACAAAGGACACCTTAGAGAAGATCGACCTTATCCAAAAGGACGAGAATGTTAAGACCTTCTTTGACCTTGACCCAAACGGCATCAGCTTTGTATTTAACTTAAATTTCTTGGGAACACTAATTCCGACACAGGTTTTTGCGAAGGATATGGCAGAGAAGGAGAAGGGTACAATTATTATGGTAACCTCGATGAATGCGTATCGTCCGCTTACACGTATTCCCGCTTATTCTGCTGCAAAGGCAGCTGTAAAGAACTTTACGGAGTGGATGGCTGTTCACTTTGCTCCACTCGGAATTAGAGTAAATGCTATCGCACCGGGATTTTTCTCAACAAAGCAGAATGCTACTCTGCTTTGGAATCCTGACGGCTCTCCAACAGAAAGAACAGGCAAAATTCTTGCCGCTACTCCGATGAACCGTTTCGGTAATCCCGAGGAGCTTGCAGGTACTCTTTTATTCCTATGTGACGAGGAGTATTCAGGATTCATCACAGGAGTGAATATAGCTGTTGACGGTGGCTTCAACGCATACTCAGGCGTCTAAAATTGTCAATCTTGAATTTTTTGGGTTTTCGCAGTATAAAAAATACAGCTTCAACCCAAGAAAATCCAACCTTGACTAATTTTAAAGTTGCCTGAATAACAAATTTTGTGTTTTTGTAATATAAGAAAATACAGCTTCGGTCGTAGAAAATCCGTTTTGTGACTAATTTTAGAAATCGCCGAAGATGAATTTTTAAAATACTTTAGATTATAAAATTATAAATGGCTTATGCGAATTCTCGCATAAGCCATTATTTTTTATTTTGTATGCTCGTCAAGAGTTAGATAATATGCAGGAAGAAAATGCTCTCTAAAGAACTTAACCTCCGGCAAATCTATCTCATTAATTATTCTTTCCTGAGCCTCAAGAGCCTTATCGAACTCTCGATTGCCCATTCTATGCTCCTCGATACATTTGATTAAAGCGCTGATTTTATCAGCTGCCTTAACAAGTGCCCAAAGCTCTCTGTCGCAATCCTGCTTTTCAAAAAGCGGAAGATACTCATCCTTGTATTCCTCAGGCAACATATCGAGCAGTCGCTCGCCTGCAATATGCTCAATATCCTTATAAACGTTCTTAATATCATTATTATAATATTTTACGGGAGTGGGCATATCGCCTGTGATGACCTCGGTCGTATCGTGGTAGAGTCCCAACAATGCAACTCGGCTTGCATCATAATTCTTGCCGAATTCCTTGTTGCCGATAAGCGCAAGCGCGTGAGCAATAACAGCAACGCCGTGGCTGTGCTCGGCAATATTTTCCTTAGAGGTGTTTCGCATTAAAGCCCATCTGTCGATAAGCTTCATACGATTAACCATTGCAAAAAAGTTGCTATTCATTTTTTGCCTCCACATTAGCGATATTGATACCCAACTCGTCAAGCTGAATATCGTCAATATAGCTTGGAGCACCACTCATAAGCTCGCTTGCGTTTTGTACCTTAGGGAATGCTATAACATCGCGAAGACTGTCTGCACCGCAGATTATCATAGCAAGTCTGTCAAGACCGATGCCCATACCGCCGTGAGGAGGAGATGCATAGTGATAAGCTTCTACAAGGAAGCCGAATTTTGCGTCAATTTCCTCTTGCTCCATACCGAGAAGCTCGAACATCTTGTTTTGGAGCTGACAGTCGGTTATTCTCATTGAGCCTGAAGAAAGCTCTGTGCCGTTTAGAACTAAGTCGAATGCCTTTGCTCTAACCTTGCCCTTGTCGGTGTCAAGATACTCAATACATTCCTCCATTGGCATTGTGAAAGGATGGTGCATTGCAACCCATTCGCCACTCTCCTCATCCTGCTCAAAGAACGGCATTTCGGTAATCCACAGGTAGTTCCACTTGCCCTCAGGGATAATGCCGAGCTCCTTTGCAACGATAAGTCTTAACGAGCCGAGAATTGAAAGTGCCAAGCTTGTCTTGTCGCTGATAATGAATACGCAGTCGCCCTTTTCAACACCCAGAGTATCTATAAGAGCTTGAAGCTCGCCGTCCTTTAGGAACTTGTTGAACGAGCAGTTAGGCTCCTCGTCAGCCCAACGAATATAGGCAAGTCCCTTTGCGCCGATACCCTTTGCGTGCTCGGTCAGCTTGTCAATTTTCTTTCTTGTATAGACAGATGCGCTGTCCTTTGCAACGATTGCCTTAACAGAGCCACCGTCAGCAATAGCATTCTTAAATACAACAAAATCAGTTTTGTCTGCCCACTCGGTAATATCATTGATAAGCATATCAAAACGAGTATCGGGCTTGTCGGAGCCGTAATTGCTCATAGCCTCGGCAAATGTCATACGAGGCAGAGGCATAGGAATATCGACATTAACTGTTTCCTTCATAAGCCTTGTGATAAAGCCCTCTGCCATTTCCATAATATCGTCTGTATCGACAAAGCTCATCTCAAGGTCGATTTGAGTGAATTCAGGCTGTCTGTCTGCTCTCAAGTCCTCGTCTCTAAAGCAACGTGCAAGCTGAATATATCTGTCGAAGCCTGCTACCATAGTAAGCTGCTTATAAATCTGCGGAGACTGTGGCAGAGCATAGAATTTGCCGTTATGAATACGAGACGGAACAACATAGTCTCTTGCACCCTCAGGTGTAGATTTAATCATCATAGGTGTCTCAATCTCGATAAAATCATTTTCATAAAAATATTCTCTTGCAATTTTTGCAATCTTGTGACGCATAAGAATATTTTGTGTCAGCTTTTGGTTACGAAGGTTTAGGTAACGGTACTTTAGTGTTGTCTCGTCTCCAACCTTTTCGCTGTTTACGATTTCAAATGGGGGAGTCTCTGCCTTTGAGATAATTCTAAATTCCTTAACAACAATCTCAATATCGCCTGTCGGAAGCTCCTTGTTTTTGCTCTCTCTTTCTGCAACAGTACCAACGAGTGCAACAACGTACTCGCTTCTAACTGACTGTGCCTTTGAAAAAACGTCTCTGTCAGTATTGTCGTTGAATGAAAGCTGAACGATACCTGTTCTGTCTCTTAAATCAATAAAAATCAGGTTGCCGAGGTCTCTTTGTCTTTGACACCAGCCAAACAGAGTAACCTCCTTGCCGACATCCTCAATCCTCAATTCGCCGCAATAGTTTGTTCTTTTTAGTCCTTTAATTGTCTCCATTATTTCTCTCCTCCAACACTGAATAATGAGCTGAAGTCAAATTCCTCTCCGTTAATTTCAAGGTCGGCTAATTGCTCCGACAGCGAAATGTTATAAAATCCGTTTACAAATGTTTCGAGCGCGATTTCGGTTTCCTCGCCTGTTGACATATTCTTTAGCTTTGCGATACCTGTATCAACCTCGTTATCGCCGATAACGACATTAAATTTAGCGCCAAGCTTGTCTGCATATTTCATCTGCGCTCTGACTGAACGCTGATTTAGGTCAAGAAGACAACCAAAGCCCTCTGCTCTCATATCCTTTGCAATTTCAACAGCCTTTAGTGTAGCCTTTTCGCCGAGCGCTACGATAAATAGGTCGGCAACATTAGGCTCAGGGAACGGCGCGTTTTGTGCCTCCATAAGAAGCATCAGTCTTTCAAGTCCCATACCGAAGCCGAGTGACGCAGTCCTTTGACCTCCAAGCTCTTCAACAAGACCGTCATATCTTCCGCCACCGCAAACAGTACCCTGTGCGCCGATAGAATTTGATACGAACTCGAACACTGTTTTTGTATAATAGTCAAGACCGCGAACAATTTTTGGATTAATAGTAAAGTCAATGCTTTGAGCCTTTAGATATTTTTGCACCATATCAAAATGCTCCCTGCATTCATCACACAGATAGTCGATAACAACAGGTGCACCCTCGGCGATAGCAGAGCATACAGGACTTTTACAGTCGAGAATTCTCATAGGATTTCTGTCAAGTCTGTCCTTACAGGTGTCGCACAGGTCATCCTTTTTGCTCTCAAAATATTCCTTTAGTGCCTTGTGATATTCGGCACGGCAGGTAGGACAGCCGATTGAGTTAATCTCAAGCGACAAATCCTTAATCTCTAAGGTATCAAAAATTGACTTTGCAACAGCAATAATTTCTGCATCGGCAAGCGGAGACGCCGTGCCGAAGCATTCAATACCAAACTGATGGAATTCACGCAGTCTGCCTGCCTGTGGCTTTTCGTATCTGTAACATGATGTGTGATAGCATACCTTTTGTGGCAGTGCCTCGTTGCACAAGCCGTTTTCAAGATAAGAGCGAACGGCACCTGCAGTACCCTCCGGACGCAGAGTGATAGACCTGCCACCCTTGTCGTCAAAGGTGTACATTTCCTTTTGTACTACGTCTGTTGTATCGCCGACACCTCTTTGAAAAAGCTCGGTGTGTTCAAAAACAGGAGTTCTAATCTCCTTGTAGCCGAACCTTTCGGCAATATCAAAGCAGGTTGCTTCTATATATTGATTTTTGTGTGCATCTTTTGGAAGAACATCCTTTGTTCCTTTTATAGCCTTTGTAACAAGTGCCATAGCTATACCTCCATATCAAGAAAATGGGTGAACGCTTTAGTTCACCCACATTTTGTTTATTTTGAATTATATCGTGGATTTACAATTTCTCTCCATTCAAAGTCGCCACGCTCAACACCTCTGATAAGTGCCTCTGCCGTAGCGATATTGGTAGCAAACGGAATGTTGTGAACGTCACAAAGACGAAGCAGGTCATTATCGTTTGGCTCGTGTGGCTTTGGAGTAAGCGGGTCTCTAAAGAAAATCAACAGGTCAATTTCGTTGCAGGCAATACGACTCGCAATTTGTTGTCCGCCACCCTGACTGCCTGATAAAAAGCAGTTTATATTAAGCCCTGTTGCCTCTGATACAAGCTTGCCTGTTGTGCCTGTTGCGCATACGTCATGACGGCTGATAATTCCGCAGTATGCGATACAAAACTGTACAAGAAGCTCTTTTTTTGCATCGTGTGCAATAAGTGCAATATTCATAGCTTACCTCCTAATTATCCAAATAATAACAATTTTTACTAATTTTATTAATAATAACACAAAAAGATTATCTATTCAATAAAAATTTATGTTTTTTATTTTAATATAAAAGAGTTCCGTATTTTTGCGGTGTCTTTAGGTCTGTGTTGTTTTGATACCAATAGTCTATGATTGACGCAGTAATCTCTGCAGTTTCAGTGCCTGATCCCGCAAGCTCGACAACTGACGAAACAGCGATTTCAGGCTTTTCGTACGGTGCATAGGTTATGAGGAAGCCGTTATTTCGCTTAATTCCGTTAACCTTAACCTCCGATGTACCTGTCTTGCAGGCAACCTTTGTTTTTAGCGGATTAAAGATAAGGCTCGGTCCACCGCTTGTTGCAACCATTCTCATACCTGTATGAACTTCCTTTAGAGTGCTGTTGCTGAGATTTAGCTCCTCTGCAACGATAGGGTTGTTGTCCTGAACAGCACCGCTTGAGCCTGAAATAACGGACTTAACAAAATGCATTTCATATCTTGTACCGCCGTTTGCGATAGTTGAACAGTAGTTTGCAAGCTGAAGGGGAGTGAACAGGTTGTCACACATACCGATAGCAGTAGTCATTGTGTCGCCGATACGCCATTCTCCGCCTGCCGCCTTTCTGTTGTCGGGAGACGAAAGAACGCCTGATGATTCGGCAATTTCAACACCTGTCTTTTCGCCGAGACCGAATGCAGACGCATATTCGTCAATCTTGTCAACACCGAGCTTTAGAGCCGTATTATAAAAAAACATATTACAGCTGTCCTTTAGAGCAAGTTTAACGTTTTCACCACCGTGAGCAATACCGTGAAGACACTTAAACGGATGACCGAAGAATACCTTTTCGCCCTCGCAGTAAAAGATTGTATTACTCTTGATTACGCCTTCCTCTAATGCGGCACAGGCCGTTACAGGCTTAAAGGTAGAGCCTGGAGCATACGTACCGAGTGCAAATCTGCTCCATAGAGGGTTTCGCGGATTTTTTGAAAGCTTGTCATATTTGTCGTAATAATCGTTTAGGTCAAATGTCGGGTATGATGCAGCAGCAAGCACCTCGCCGCTGTTACAGTCCTCGACAACAACGGCACCTGCCGATGAAGAAGCACTAACGCTGTCGCAGACCTTTTTCAGCTTATTCTGTGCAAGCACCTGCAAATCTCGGTCGATAGTAAGAATAACGGTGTTGCCCTGAATAGGCTTTTTCGTTACCTCCTCGGTAGTGTTGCCGTCCATATCAATAGTGATAGTCAGCTCTCCTGCAGTACCGCGAAGCTCCGACTCCATAGCTCTTTCAATTCCGCTTTCGCCGATTTGGTCGGTAATTTTGTAGCCGTCATCCTTTTTCTCGGCATATTCCTCTGCATTGATTTTTCTAACTGTGCCGAGAATGTGCGGAGCGATAGTTGAGTCGGTGTATTCTCTATATGCAACAACCTTAACATCGGCACCGAAATATGCGTTTTGGTCCTCCTTGATTTTTGCAACTGTTTTGTCGCTGACATCATCAGCGATTGTTACAGGATTTTCGTAGGAGAATAAAAGTCTTGTAAGCTCGTATCTAATGTTTGCGATTTTGAGTGTCATTTCCTTG
>CALZMC010000030.1 GCA_945788455.1 uncultured Clostridia bacterium | reverse complement strand
GCATAATGGGAAGACCCTGACCGATATATTCACTCGTTGTAAACAGCTCAAGCTCACGGCCAAGCTTATTGTGGTCGCGCTTTTTAGCCTCCTCAAGTGCTGTTAGATGCTCCTCAAGCATTGATGCCTTTGGAAAAGCAGTACCGTAAACTCTGCAAAGCATCTTATTGTTAGCATCGCCTCTCCAATAAGCGCCTGTACAGTTTGTCAGCTTAAATGCCTTAACAACCTTCATATCCATTAGATGAGGACCTGCGCAAAGCTCTGTAAACTCGCCCTGCTTATAAAAGCTGATAGGCTCGCCCTTTTCTGCGTGCTCCTTAATAAGCTCAATCTTATAAGGCTCATCCTTTTCCTCCATAAGAGCAACAGCCTCGTCAACAGGAAGCTCAAAGCGTTCGATTTCAAGACCTTCCTTAACGATATTCTTCATTTCCTTTTCAATTTTTTCTAAATCCTCGGAAGAGAATGAATTTTCAACATCAAAATCGTAGTAAAAGCCGTTGTCGATAGCAGGACCGATTGTTAGCTTTGCGTTAGGATATAATCTTTTTACAGCCTGAGCCATAATATGAGATGCAGTATGGTTAAAGGTCTTTCTGCCGTCCTCGTCATCGAATGTCAAAACCTCAAAATCACAGTCTGTGTCAACTGTGCTTCTTAAATCCTTAACCTCGCCGTTAACCTTACAGGAGCAAGCGTTTCTGTAAAGGCCCATAGAAATTTCCTTTGTGATGTCGGCGCAGGAAACAGGAGCTTCAAATTCCTTTACCGAGCCATCCTTCAATGTAATCTTAATCATTTTATTAACCTCCTAAAAAATAAAACGCACCCTGAAAAATCAGGGTGCAATAATAATCACACGGTTCCACCTGAATTGCGAAAAAATCGCCACTCAATGCTATATAACGGTAGCAAGCCGACCTGTATTAAAGGCACTCAAGGGTGGTAACTTATCATCTATCCTATGTGTTTTCACCTGCCACACACTCTCTGAAGGCATACTTGATAAATCGTGTCCCTGTCATAGATTTTATAACATTATATACCTATAATTAAAAAAAGTCAATACGGCGAGAAGTGACAATTTTTCTCAATCTCAAATATACATATTTTTCGATGTGAATTTGCTTGACAAACACTATATATAGGTGTTATATTATAATAGATGTTTTAGAGGTTATTATAATTTCTAATTCTATGATTGCAATTAAACTGTACCTTTTCTGATGGTAAATTATTTCAAGAATTTTAAACAGAAGGAGGTGCTGTTAACTATGAGTAGTGATATCGTTCTTATTATTGTTGGTGCTGTTAGCATCATTATTTTTGGTGCCCTATGCTTTGTTCTCGGCGGCGAATACCGCAGAAAAACAAGCGAAAAGCAGATTGGCTCAGCCACTCAGGAGGCTACCAAAATTATAAACAATGCATTAGCCGAGGCAGAGTCTGCAAAAAAGGCAAGACTCATTGAGGCTAAGGATGAAATTCATAAGCTTCGCAGCGATGCGGACAAGGAAATCCGCGAAAGAAGAAACGAAGTACAAAGACAGGAAACTCGCCTTAATCAGCGAGAGGAATATCTTGACAAGCGTGCTGATATGCTGGAAAAGAAAAATGACAGTCTGGCAGAAAAGCAAAAACAGCTTGACGAAAAACTACTTGAAATTGACGGCATTAAGAAAAGCCAGTTTGATATGCTTGAGCGTATATCTGGTCTGACACAGGAGGAGGCTAAAAACCAGCTCCTCGCTTCACTTGAGGAAGAGCTTGACACCGAAAAGAGCAAGCGTATTCTCGAGTATGAGCAAATGGTTCGTGACCAAAGTGATATATTAGCCAGAGAGATTATCGGCACAGCCATTCAGCGTTGCGCCGCAGACCACACAGCAGAGACTACCGTATCTGTTGTTGCCCTGCCGAATGACGAAATGAAGGGCAGAATTATCGGTCGTGAGGGTAGAAATATCCGTTCAATCGAGACAATTACAGGTGTTGAGCTTATTATTGACGACACACCTGAGGCTATTACAATCAGCTCATTTGACCCTGTCAGACGAGAGATTGCAAGGCTTACACTTGAACGTCTTATCCAAGACGGTCGTATTCATCCGACAAAGATTGAGGAAATTTTTGAAAAGTGTACTCGTGAGGTTAACAACACAATCAAGCAGGAGGGCGAAAAGGCTGTTCTTGCTGCAAACTGCGGTAGCCTACACCCAGAGCTCGTAAAGCTACTTGGTAAGCTCAAATATCGTACATCATACGGTCAAAGTGTTCTAAAGCACAGCCTTGAGGTATCGTATATCGCAGGCCTAATGGCTGCAGAAATCGGTGCTGACGAAAAGCAGGCAAGACGCGCAGGTCTTCTTCACGATATCGGTAAGGCACTTGACCACGAGTTCGAGGGCTCACACATTCAACTCGGTGTCGAATGGGCAAGAAAGTATAAGGAGAACGAAAATATCGTTCACGCGATTGCTGCCCACCACGGCGAAATTGAATGCAAAACAGTTGTTGCATGTCTTGTTCAGGCGGCTGACGCCGTTTCTGCCGCAAGACCGGGTGCAAGACGAGAGAACATCGAAAACTACATCAAGAGACTTCAACAGCTTGAAGAAATTTCGACAAGCTTTGACGGTGTTGAAAGAGCATACGCTATTCAAGCCGGCCGTGAGGTTAGAGTTATGGTTAAGCCTAACGTTATTGATGATAGCAAAATGCCGTACATAGCTCGCGAGATTGCTAAGAAGATTGAGAATGAAATGGAATATCCCGGACAAATCAAGGTTAACATCATCCGTGAATCAAGAGCATCCGATATTGCAAAATAAATTATTAAATGCCGACTTAATGTCGGCATTTTTTGTAGGAATATTTGAATAATATAATAAAAAAATAAACCTCAAAGGAGAAAAACCATGATTAAACATATTGTATGCTTTAAGCTAAAGGACAACAGCGATGAGATATGCAGAAAAACTGCCGATATTCTTTTGTCAATGAAGGGCAAGGTTCCTCAAATTATTGATATCGAGGTCGGTGTTGACTTTCTTCACTCTTCAAGGTCTTATGACATCATTTTGCAGGTAACTTTAGACAGTAGAGATAAGCTTGACGAATACCAAAATGACCCATACCACTGCGATGTCGTTAAGACTTATATGCACAGTGTTATGGAAAGCTCTGTTGCGATAGACTATAATATTTAAGCATAGGCTAAAACAAATAATCGATATAAGAAAAGGTCGGTAATTTTACCGACCTTATTTTTGTTATACTCTTTTTTCGTGTTCTTTTTACCAATAACCGAGCGTGCTTTGCACCAGAAGGCTAACACCTGCAATAGCAACCCAGCATGTAAATCCGAGTGCGATTGGCTTTCCGCCCTTCTTAACCAAATTCACGATATTTGTATTAAGACCGATAGCGCACATTGCCATAGAGATAAAGAATTTTGCAAGCCACTTTGCCGCCTTTACAAAATAATCGTTATACATCATTGAAAACGTACCCTCAGGCAACAGTGCAACTCCTGTCGTAATCAAAGACGCAATCAAAAAATAAACGATAAACCAAGGAAAAATCTTTTTTAACGATACCTTTGAGCCCTCGCCACCCTCTTTCTTCGCCTTTCTTGTTCTGACAAATGCGAGGACTAATGTAATTGGAATAATAGCAAGTGTTCGTGTCAGCTTAACGGTTGTTGCCTGTGCTAAAACCATACCGTTTGTAGCCTTCATACTGTCCCAAGCAGATGCAGCGGCAGTAACGGACGATGTATCATTTACGGCTGTGCCTGCGAACAATGCAAAGCCGTCATTAGAAAGACCGATTGCGTTTCCAAGTGTCGGAAATATAAGTGCTGCGACAACATTAAATAAGAAAATTACCGAAATAGACTGTGCAATCTCCTCATCGTCAGCATCAATTACAGGAGCAGTAGCGGCGATTGCAGAGCCACCGCAAATTGACGAGCCAACACCTACAAGAGTAGCGACAGTCTTGTCAACCTTTAGTATCTTACACATAATGTATGCAACTAAAAGTGATGTCAAAATTGTAGAAATAATAACAGGAAGGCTTTGGCCTCCAACCATAAGAACAGTTTTGATATTCAGGCTAAAGCCAAGAATAATTACTGCAAGCTGTAATATCTTTTTTGATGTAAATGTAATGCCCTGCTTTACTCTTTCGTCTGTTGCAAAGCTCTTGAATATCGCAGTAATAATCATTCCGAAAATTATTGCGAATACAGGAGCGCCGATAACCTCAAACGAAAAGCTACCTATATTCAGTCCTGCCAAAAATGTTGATATTCCCGCAATAATCGTACAAATAAGAATACCGAGTCCGTTTTTCTTTATAAAGCTCATTTAGTACACCTCAATTCTTTCAAATGCCTGTGCCTTGAGTATTCTTAACAAATCATCATTATTATTAATAGGCTCGTCAGTTTCTATTCCTCCGAGCGCAAGATTTTTTATCGTATGAAAGTCGGAGCCTGAGCAAACAAGCAGGTTGTTCTCTCTCGCCCAGTTCATAGCCTTTTCATTTTCCTTGCGGTTACACTTTCCGTTATATACCTCAATGCCGTCAATCAGCTCAGGATTACAGCGTCTTATGCCGGGCCTAAACGGATGAGCCTGAAAAATCATATATCTCCTGTCGTGCAGCATCTTAAATGCTTTTTTCTCCCAAGGGACCATAAGATTTCCTGCCGAATACAAAAAGTCGTCCTCAACACCATAGACTAAATAATCATTAGCCGTACCGTAATGACGAAGCTCCATTCCAAGCAATACGGTAAAATCCTCCCCGGCTGCTTTCTTCATTCGTCTGTATCCGTCAAGGTAAAAATCAACCTGCTTTTGGGGACACCAATTCGGCCTAAAGGTCAGCGGACTGTAATGGTCGGTTACGACAATTCCGTTATAGCCCTTTTCCTTATACAATTTTACAATTTCCTCGGGCTGAACCCTTCCGCATTGTGACACGCATCCTGTGTGACAATGCAATTCATACTTATATTTCATAAATAGTATTATACCCAACAGAATTTACAAAAGCAACAAAAAAAGATTATACATCTCTGTTTTATAAATTTCAAGATAGTATCAATAGTATTACAATTATGTCATAGATATAGAACTTTTCACAATATATGGTATAATTATTTTATCTTAATAACTATATGGAGAATACGCTATGAGTGAAAACGAGCTTGAGCAAATCCTAAACGATATAAAAACAAGAAAGCCCTCAAACGGCCGAGATAACACAGGAAAATTTATTGACGAAGGTCTTAACGAGGATCTTGATATAGATATTGATATTCCTAAAGCTGAAAATAAGTTCAACAATTTTGATACGATTTTTGACAATAGGCGCGAAGATACAGAAAGCGAAGCTGTCGGCGAGCTTGATTTAGACGCGTTTAGCAGAACCTCAAACCGCGAAAATAACGACAATGAAAACGAGAACGATAATGAGGACAAGCCTAAGCTTGATAAAAAGAAAAAAATCATTATCATTTGTGTTTCAGCTATTGTTGTTATCTCGTTAATTGTCGGAATTGTTTTTGCTGTTGCAGGAGGTAAGGGCGAAGAAACAACCGAGCCTGAAACAACAAAAAAGCCGACAGTATCACAAAAGGTTGAAGAAAAAATCCTAAACCCTCTTACAGGCGAGGCAGGCTTTAGCAAGGACGCACTATCGACAAGACCTGTCGCTGTCGTTGTCGAAAATGAATATAGCACAGAGGCAGTAAGGCCTCAATGGGCGCTCAACGAGGCTGATATTGTTCTTGAGGGCGAAAGCGAATTTTCTACCCGCCTGCTTCTGTTTTGGGCTGACTACACAAAGGTACCTGAAATGGTAGGTCCGACACGTTCTGCAAGACCGCCGTTTATTAAGTTTAGCCAGCTTTTTGACAGCGTGTTTATCCACGCAGGCTTGTCGTCATCAAAGGGCAACTATATCGGTGCTGATGCTGTTTTTGAAAATTATGACGTTGACCATATTAACCTCCTTAACTGTAGCGAGGAGGGAAAATATTTTGGCAGAAATAACGAAAGATATACAGCCGTTGAGCATACAGGCTACCTGAACGGTACAAATCTCCCTGAGCTGATTCAAGAGAAAAATATTTCTATGGATATTGATGAGGCAAAGTTTTCGACACTCAATTTTAATGAAAATGCAAAAGCATTGAGTGATAATATTGCTTCATCATGCGAATTTGTATGGTCAAGGACAGGAATCAGCGCTTGTCCAAAGCATGCAAAATTTACCTATAATGAATCAAGCCATAAATACACAACAACTGATTTTGACTCTCGCTACGGCGAGGCTAACCTCGCTTTCGAGAACTTGATTTTCCTATTTGACGAGACTGATTATGTAGTTAAGGAAAATTATAAGGGTAGCGGAAACAGCGAGATTTACTGTAACTATCGCCTATCAGGCGGGAACGGTACAATCCTGTCAGAGGGCACGGCAGTCGAGATTACTTGGGGCGTCAGTGACGGAAAGCTATGGATGAAAACGGCAGACGGAAATGACGTAAAATTAAATCCGGGAAAATCGTATATCGGCTACGGCTCATCAAACCACGGCGGATATATAACACTAAATCCAGCAGTGGAATAAACAGTATTATTTTTATTGAAAAGAAATTTAATACTACATAATTTTTCAATTCAAAATTATAAAAAATCGGCGTAGAGAAACTCTACGCCTTT
>CALZMC010000029.1 GCA_945788455.1 uncultured Clostridia bacterium | reverse complement strand
CTCTGTCACATTTGTCATAATAATTGTATTGCGAATAAAGAAAAGATTTCAATTCTAACTGTGCCCTAAACCATGCTTCAAAATCATCAGCAATAGCGGAATTCATCATTTTTGGCTTTAACTCCTCAATATATTTTGAGTCTGATGAATCTTTTACATTTTCAACTACATTCTCTACAATTGAACCTAATATATCTCCTAATATACCCATTTATTAAATCCTCCATTTTTAAAATTTTTTATTTAATTTTAACTTCTTCTGCTTTCACATAAAGCAATCCTCCTTTATTGCAAACATAGTACATATCAGTACTATATAACAAAGAATAACACATAATTATGTTAAAGTCAATAGTACTAATAAGTATTAAGGATGATGTGGTTTGTATTTTCAAAGACTACGAGATTTGCGAGAAGACAAGGATATGAAACAGGCTGATATTGCCGAACTTTTGGGAATTCAGCAAACTGTTTATTCACGATATGAAAGAGGATTTCAAAATATTCCTTTAGAGCATTTGCTTATGTTAGCTGATTACTATAACGTTTCTGTTGACTATATTCTGGGTAGGACGAATAATTCTAAACTTTATAAATAAAATTTTCTCTTGACAATATCTATTTTTCTGTTATAATAATTACGCCGCATATTATGGGTTTGAAAGTATATTATATATACACCTATCGTAGCGAGACTTATGTAAGGAGAAAAAATATGTACGCTGTTATCGTAACCGGTGGTAAGCAGTATAAGGTTTCAGAGGGCGATGTTCTTTATATCGAAAAGCTAAACGCTGAAGCTGATGAGAAAATCACTTTTGATACAGTTCTTGCAGTTGGTACCGACAAGGGCATCAAGGCAGGTAAGGATTGTGCAAAGGCTACTGTTGATGCTACTGTCCTAAAGAACGGCAAGGGTAAGAAGATTACTGTATTTACCTACAAGCCAAAGAAGGACGAAAAACGCAAGAAGGGTCATCGTCAGCCATACACAAAGGTTGAGATTACTAAGATTAATGCGTAATGATTAAGATAGAATTTTTCAGTGGTGTAAACGGTCTATGTGGCTTTGAGGCTACCGGTCATGCCTACAAGGGCGAGTCCGGAGAAGATGTACTTTGTGCATTCGTGTCAAGTGCATGCCTTATGACTGCCAATACTGTTACCGATGTGTTGATGCTTGACGCTGACGCACAGAGTGACAGTGACGGTGGCTATCTAAAGCTCATGATTATGGAGGACGCCACACCCGCACAGGATGTCCTTAACGGACTAAAGCTCCACCTAACCGAGCTCCAAAAGGACTATCCAAAAAATATAAAAGTGATTAATCGGAGGTGTAACAATGCTTAAGTTAGATTTACAGCTTTTCGCTCATAAGAAAGGTATGGGTTCTACAAAGAACGGTCGTGACTCAGAGTCAAAGCGTCTTGGCGCAAAGAGAGCTGACGGTCAGTTCGTTCTTGCAGGCAATATCCTTTACCGCCAGAGAGGTACACACATTCACCCGGGCAATAACGTAGGCATCGGTAAGGACGACACTCTTTTCGCTCTTATTGACGGTACTGTTAAGTTTGAGAGAATGGGTAAGGACAGAAAAAAGGTTTCTGTTTATCCTGTTGAGCAGTAATTTAATTGCATAACACGAAATTTAAGCCACGAGCAATTTGCTCGTGGCTTTTTTGTCATTAAAAATTGTTTATTTATTATATTTGTATTATATACATCATAAAGATATGCGCTTGATTTTTGTAACAAGCATTGTGAACGCACACCACATTAGCTGGAATATGACTATGTTGCACGGATTAAGCTGATTTAATCCCTCCATAAATCCGAGCATTGCCGTTAAGACAAATCCGACAGCACAGCCGAAGGAAATAATTACACTCAAAATATTTCTTGTGTCGCTGATGTTTTCACAAGCAGCCATTGCAGAAACAAATCCCAAGGCACTGCCGTTGTGAACGATATATGCAGGAGATTTTTCAACACACATCTTTGAGTATTTTTCAAAAACACGTGCATTTGACGAATTCATAACCCTGATAAATCCGCCGGGCAGATTAAACAGCTCGGCGATGCTTTCGTCATTAATAAACGGGTCGGCACTTTTTACAAGAATTGTAATTCCGCTTTTTTCAAGCTTTTTTAGAGAACGCTTTAGTATTGGGTCAGCATTGTAGGACACTACGAACATTGCCTGAAGCTGACCTGTAACTGCAAGATAAAGAATTTTTCTTCCCTTGCGAGTATATTTTTTTTCAAATTCCTCTTTAGGCACGGCAACACCGTGATGAATTAAAAGCTCTCTCGTTCCGACAAGAATTTTCTTTCTGTAAATCCAAGCAGATGTGCCGAGCTTGTCCTCGTAAACAACACCGTCAACATCGGGCAAAATCGTCTGCTTTCCGATAATAACATCGTCAAAAACATAAGAAAGCGGACTTTTTGTGTTGATAATAACGGCGGCGGTTTTCAAAATTACATCGTCTGCCTTAGCACCGTTGAACGTCTTAATTCCGTGGATTTCACAGCTGTTTTTGCCGAATAAATCCTGCGCCTCGATAACGATAGCATTAGTGTCGTTTACTGTTGATGCACCCTCAAAGCCGTTAATCATAGCACCGTTTTTCTTTAGCTCCTTAGCAACACCGAGTAGTGATTTGTTGGTGCAAAACAGCGAAATCACAGGTGTTGAAATAGCAAGCGCGCACACTCCCGTATTTATACCGAGAAAAACGCTTTGCTTTATTATTGCAACTAAAATAAATAAGACAGCACTCAAAATCATAGCAACAATGCCGGTTGTTTTTGCGATTTTATCGGCAGGCTCATCGCTGCAGCTGATGTCTAAATAATTTGTAGCAAAATCAGTTTTTATGCTCGTTTTCAGGTTAGGCTCGCCGGTCAACAGACCCCTGCTGATTATTGTTGCGTCAACCGTGTTAGCAATCGGCTCGACTGTGTATTTGTCATCATTTGAGGCTAAAAATTCAAAATTTTCAATCAATCTTGTGGATAGTGTTGCTTTGCCGAGATTTATCATTAAAAATGCGAAAGAAATAACGAGAGGCAATGCAACTCCGCCGTCAATATAAAAGCTTGTGTTTGTTGCTAACAATATCGAGTGAATAAGCACGATAATTGATGCAACCGATATTGGAAAATTAAAGTTTATGCCTTTCTTAAATTTAAAGCCGTACAGAATATGCTTTATATTTATACCGAGAATAATAAAATAAATAATAACCTGAACAGCATAGTAGGCGGTGTAGTCAAGAAGCACACTCGGTAAATATGCGCTGTCCTTGAATAACGCAAGTAAAATCAATGGAATTGATGCTATGGCAGTCAATATTCCTTTTAGGTTAAATGATGCTTTTGTGGCGAACAGCCGCTCTAAAAATGCTGTTTTGTCGTCATTCTTTTTGAACTCATTTTTAGGCTTTTCCTGACTTTTTTCGTCAGTCATTTCGTCAGGGCTGAACAGCCTGAATTTGTTTATCTTTTCTTCACGGCGCTTTTTTAGTTGCTCCTCTGCAAGCTCCTCGTCAATCTTTGATGCTTTTTCGTTCGTATCCTCAAATCCCGCCAAAACGATTTGGTCGTTCTCGTCACTTTCGTATTCCTCGTTTTTCTTCTGCTGGGGAGGGCTTGAGGTTAGTGAAATTCTTGTATGCTCAAGCTCGTCAACAGCAACAATAGTTGGAATTTCCTCTAAATCAGACGTTTTGTCAAACCTTGATTTGCTCTTAATTGTTGCAGATTTTTCAATGATTTCAGGTGGCTCCTTTGAGTACAACGGCTCAACGGCAGTAGTCTTAAAAAAGCTCTTTTTTTCATTGTCCTGCTTGTTGATAACTACTGTTTTGTCGCTGATTTCAACAGGCCTTGTCTTTTGGTCGATGACTCTTGTATGCTCAATATTTTCTTTTTTATTCTCATTTTTTACAGGCATTTCACTTGCTTTTTTTTCAGGGGTGTATGCCTTGACTGCATCCTCATTTGTGTTGGGATTATCCTGATTATCAGCCGTTTCCTGTGCCTGCGCCTTTACCTCGTCAATCGCCGATTGAGCCTTGGCAACAGTGCGCATTCTTATTTCCTCAGCCTGTCTTATTATTTCATCAATTGATAGATTTTCGCTCATATTTCCTCTCAAAGATTATCACTAAAAATTATTTGTGTTAGGCTAATCGTTGCTTTACAACCTCGTACATAATAACAGAGGCGGCAACTGACGCATTTAGCGAATTCACCTTTCCTCTCATCGGTAGCGATACGGTAACATCGCATTTTTCCTTTATCAGTCTGTCGACATCCTTGCCCTCATTTCCGACAACGAGTGCGCATCCGCCTGAGAAATCGGTTTTGCACCAGGGCTGACCGTCCATATCGGCACAGTAAACCCAGATATTTTTCTTTTTCAAATCATCAATAGTGCTCGCCAAATTTCCGACTCTTGCAACCTTCATATATTCGAGAGCACCACAGCTTGTCTTTGCAACAATAAAGTTTAGACCGACATTTCTTCTCTTTGGAATGATAATTCCGTGAGCACCGCAAGCCTCTGCACTACGAATAATTGCGCCTAAATTATGGCTGTCCTCAATCTCGTCACAGATGATAATAAACGGCTCCTCGCCGCGTTCTTCGGCGAGTGCTAAAATTTCGTCAACGGTTGAATAGCTGTGAGCAGGAACATTTGCAACAACACCCTGATGATTTGCATTTCCACACATAAAATCAAGCTTTTTTCTGTCAACATTTTTGACAATAATGCCCTTTTCTCTGCACATTGACAAAATTTTATTTATTGAGCCCTCGCGGTCGCCCTTTGCGATTAGTACGTTTTCAATCTCACGATTGCTTTTTAATAGCTCTATTACGGCATTTCTGCCGATGATTAAATTATCGTTTCTTATTTCTTCCTTTGGCATAACTAAATCTCCGTTTATGATATAAAAATATTATAGCATTTTAACGAGAATTATTCAATATATAGAAGAATTTTACAATGATATTGCCAAAGATTTAACAATGTTATAATTATTTCTTGCATTATAGGATAAAATAATATATAATTGTTAAGGTTAAATTTATTTATAATTTAAAATAATATTTTTGAGAGGTAAATATAATGGATGCTTTAAACAAAAAGACTATTGAAGACATTGATGTTAAGGGCAAAAGAGTTTTAGCTCGTTGCGATTTTAATGTTCCTCTAAAGGACGGCGAAATCACAAACGACAAGAGAATTGTTGCTGCTCTGCCTACTATTAAATACCTTATGGAGAACGGTGCAAGAGTTATTCTTTGCTCACACTTAGGTCGTCCAAAGGGAGAGTATAAGCCTGAGTTCAGCCTTGCTCCTGTTGCAAAGAAGCTAAGCGAGTATCTCGGTGTAGAGGTTAAGCTTGCAGAGGACGAGAACGTTGTCGGCGAGAATGCAAAGGCTATGGCTGACGACCTAAAGGACGGCGAGGTTATGCTTCTTGAAAACGTTCGTTACAGAAAAGAAGAGACAAAGAATGAGGAGAACTTCTCAAAGGAGCTTGCTTCTCTTGCTGATATTTTTGTAAACGATGCATTCGGTACTGCTCACAGAGCTCACTGCTCAACAACAGGCGTTGCATCATATCTCCCTGCAGTATGCGGTTACCTTATTCAAAAGGAAATCAAGTTTATGGGTGGCGCTCTTGCTGAGCCAAAGAGACCTCTTGTTGCTATCCTTGGCGGTGCAAAGGTTTCGGACAAGATTGGTGTTATCACAAACCTAATCGAAAAGTGCGACACAATCATCATCGGTGGCGGTATGGCTTATACATTTATGAAATTCTTAGGCCACAATATCGGCGACTCACTTTTAGAAGCTGATTGGATTGAAAAGGCAGGCGAAATGATGCAGGCTGCCAAAGAAAAGGGCGTTAACTTCCTAATCCCTGTTGACAACAAGGTTGGTAAGGAATATGACGAGAATACAGAGGCTATGATAGTTAACAGTGACGAAATTCCTGACGGCTGGATGGGACTTGATATCGGTCCAAAGACACAGGAGATTTTTGCTGATGCTATCAAGGGCGCAGGCACTGTTATTTGGAACGGACCTATGGGTGTTTCAGAGTGGGAAAACTTTGCTGCAGGTACTATCTGCGTAGCAAAGGCTGTTGCTGATTCAGGTGCTATTTCGGTAATCGGCGGCGGAGACTCAGTTGCTGCTGTTACAAAGCTCGGCTTTGCTGACAAGATGAGCCACATTTCAACAGGTGGCGGTGCTTCTCTTGAATTCTTAGAGGGCAAGGACCTACCGGGTATCTGTGCATTACAGGATAAGGACTAATAAATTTTTATATAGAGGTAAGAAAAATGAAAAAGGATTTAAGAAAAGCAGTTATCGCAGGTAACTGGAAAATGAACAACACTCCTGCTCAAACAACTGCACTTATTAACGATATGAAGCCACTCGTTGCAGGTGCTGATTGCGAGGTAGTATTATGCGTACCTTTCGTTGATATTCCTGCCGCTATCGAGGCTTCTAAGGGCTCAAACATTAAGATTGGTGCCGAGAATGTTCACTTTAAGGACAGCGGTGCTTTCACAGGCGAGATTTCAGGCGATATGCTCAAGGAGCTTGGTGTTGAGTATGTTGTTATCGGCCACAGCGAGAGAAGACAGTATTTTGGCGAAACAGACCAAACTGTTAACCTACGTACACTAAAGGCTCTCGAAAAGGGCTTAAAGCCAATCGTTTGCGTTGGTGAAACACTTGAGCAAAGAGAGCTTGGCTATACAG
>CALZMC010000028.1 GCA_945788455.1 uncultured Clostridia bacterium | reverse complement strand
CACAGATATATGCAACCTCATAACCGCCTGTTTTTGTACAGGTTGGCTCAACACGGTTACGCTCAACTTTATTTAGTTTTCCGTGAGGTAATGGATTGATTTCTGTGATAAATGTTTCACCGCAAACAGTACAATTACATTCCATTAATCCAAAATCTTTGCAGGTAGGCTTTTTAAGAAAAGTACCGTTTTCTGTGTCAGGATTATGGCCTTTTGCCTCGCATTGTGTTACAACCTCAAAGTTGATTTCAAATGTGTATAAAGGAGCAATCTTATCTAATTCCCTATTATTATAGTCATAATCCTCGCCGCGTTTTAGATTGAATACTAAAGTTCCTTTTGTTCCAACCTCACAGTTTTCACTACTGATTTTGCAGTAGGTTCTGTTTGATTCTTCATATCTTTCAGCATCTACTGTTATTCCTGTGCTATTAATTGACTCAGTCTCCCAATCAAAAACTGCTGCACCACGATAATTATCTGTATAAAAGTTTAGCATCATAGTATCATTAGGCGCCATTTTTATTGTTGAGCCTGCTTCATATACCTTGTAGCTAACCTTATCTTGAGCATAGCCGTGAACCGGATTTGTTACCTGAACATAAACATAATATGTGCACAAAGGTTCAGGCGATTTTGAACCCGTAACATTAGAGATATTCGCCTCATTATTGTAACAATTTATAGCAATACTGCCACAAGTGCCCTCAGGCCAATCATTTACATTAACCTCGAGATATGCTGTATCGTCACCATCAAAATATACCGGTTCAGGAGATACTGTAAATCCAGCATTAACTAAACCGCTGATATCCCAGTCTATATCATAAACCTTGCTCCAAGAGTCGATTACATCAAAGCTGATATAAGTAGGGGTGTTCTTTTCTACATAAATTGTTTCCCAACATCTATAATTGATATCTTGGCCTTTAACATGCGCAGAAAAGAATCGCTGAACAATGCCATAAACATTCGAGTAGCTGTCAAAAATATTATAATTCTTGCTATTACAACTAATCTCTTGAATATAATAATCTGACGAAAGCGAAGAAGCCCCCGTTTCCACTGGATAGTAAACTAAACCATATTCGCCAAGATCAACAATCTTTTTTATATCATAAATATCAGTGCCACTATTGCTGTCATAATATCTTGATACGATATATCTTTCTGAATCATTGCGATTCAAATAAACTATGCTTGGACTATTATCAAACAATAGCAAATATGCATAACGTGTGTCATCAAAATTAACCTGTGATTCATCAACTAAAATAGGATTTCCTAACTCATCCTTTTGCTCAACGGCAATTTGTGTTTCCTTGCCGTCAATATCAACATTTACAATATTATACTTGTGTAGAATATAAGCATCTGTTTTTACATCATAATCGTATGTAGCAACAGAGCCGTCACTAAGATTATAAAACTGTGTGTTCAAAGGTGTTGATCCGTAAACGGTCGGAGTCATTGTTGTTTCATAGGAATCATAGTTAATATCCGGCAAATTACCTTTCATTTCAATTGCATCATCAGCTAAAGAATTATATACACAAATTGTTGCTTCTCCCCATGCTGAATAAGCAAACATAGATACAGTATCCGACACAGTGAGTGTTGACTCGGTGTAATCGCAATAAAGAACAATAGCTCCACTACCGTCAGCATTATTTTTTCCTAAATAAAGTGAACCGTTACCGTTAACTGACAAGCTGCAATTATAGCCATTACCCGAAAGGGATATTCTTTTTAAATAATTTTCGCCCGTAACATTAATCTTAAAGTCACGGCCCATTTCATTTGCTCTTATAACAAGTGCAGGAATATTACAGCCGTTTAGGTTCAAGGTATTTGACTCAATATCATAGCTAATGCCTTGATAAGAGAAATCTTCAGCCTTTTCTCTGCAAGAATAAATAAGTGACTCTGTGTTTTCGCCACATTCATCAAAAGCTTTTATATAGGCATTTCCAAGTGTGTTTGGACCAATACAGTCACTATTATTTGCAAGTGCTGTTATAGGCATAGCTGTAAAAATCATCAAAAATGATAAAGCTATGCAAAATAACTTTTTCATAAAAAATACATCCTTAATTATTCTTTGTATATTAATTATAAAACATCGTTAAATAATTGTCAATATTTTGTGTATATTTCACTAAAGATTAATAATAATTCCCCAACCTACAATATAGATTGGGGATAAATAATACTATGAAATAGTTTTTATTATTATTCAAAAATCATATTCCGAGATAAAGGCGAAGTGCACCGAGTATCAGCAAATGGATAGGATAAAACGAATATCCGAGCATTTTATTCTGTTTTCCGCGCTCTCCGTTATATGTAAGCGTTAAGCCAAAGCCTAAAAGTGACCAAGGCTCTGTGTACATAGACGCATAGCCGAACGGAATTGCAAAAAGCTTAGCATTATAAAACAAATAAAAGAAATAACCGATTAATATTGCGTGATGCTCATAATCAAGAGCTAAAATCATTGATAAAAAGCTCATTATTGCAACAATCACAAGCGAAACAATATACCACATAAGCTTTGGCTTATCTTTCATTTTTTCCTTCAAGATATCAATAATCCAAATAGTCACGAGAACAAGCGCAAGCGAAAACATAACGTTATTCCAATTCTTGTTAAAAAAGCTTGCAGTCGTAAACATATCAAACGGGACCTCGGATATAACACCGAAAATTATCAAATTCAGTAAATATTTTTTTCGGCTGTGAGTTTTATAAAAACCCTCAACGAGGAGAAAGCAAAACAAAGGAAACGCAATTCTTCCGATTATGTCAAATATATTGCTTAGCTTTGTAAGAAATCCGTCATTTGTTACCAAGTTGGGATATATCATCGACTTATTTATATGGTCAATCAGCATTGAAACAATAGCTATAAGCTTTAGCTGAGCACCGTTAAGAAACTGAATTTTTTTACAGCAATCGTTTATTTTTACAATCGTTTTATTAGCCATACCGTATCTCCTTTCTCTATCTAAATTCATAATATCATACATATATAAAAAAGTCTATCATAAAAAAACCGATTCAAAACGAATCGGTCCTTGTTTTTGTGTCGCGAATAAGCAGAATGCCTTGTAATATTATTAACGCGAGGGCAAAAATTCTTATTGCCTTGGAAATAATTTCGAGCACATTTGATATTTCTCTAAATGATGAAACGAGCTTTATATTGTTATAGCTTTTCATACTACACCTCCAGCAATACAGCGTGAGCAATACCCGGAATTGAATTGCCCTGCTTGCTTGATGTTGGAGACATAAGCGCACCGGTTGCAACAAAAAGAACCTTTTTAAGCCTGCCCTTTTTCATATTTTTAATAATATGAGAGCACAAAACAGATGCCCCACAGCCACAGCCTGAGCCACCCGAATTAACGTCCTGCTCCTTTAGGTTATAAATCATTTTTCCGCAATCGTTATGATAAGGCTTTAGGTCAATATTGTATTCCTTTTTCATTAGCTGATAAAGAAGCTCGCTTCCTGTATATCCAAGGTCTCCTGTAACGATAAGGTCATAATCACTCGGTTTCGTTTTTGTATCGGTCAAAAAATCGCCGATTGTTCTTGTCGCAGCCGGAGCCATAGCGGCGCCCATATTGTTCGCATCTGTTACGCCCAAATCGGTAATAGTTCCAACTTGAATTGCCTTAATTTTAATGCCTTTGCCCTTGTTAGATACAATAGCACTACCTGCTCCCGTTACTGTCCACTGACTTGATGGCGGACGCTGACCGCCGTATTCTAAAGGAAAACGGAATTGTCGCTCGCTCGAACAAAAATGGCTTGAGGTTGCACAAACAACATTTTTTGCACCTGCACTAACGAGCATTGAGCCTACCGTAAGAGATAAAGCCATTGTTGAGCAAGCACCGAAAAGTCCGATAGATGCAATCTCTAAATCCTTAATTGCAAACGCAGAGCCCATACACTGATCGAGCAAATCTCCGCTTAAAACAAAATCCACATCCTTTGCGCTGATGCCTGCCGATGTCAAGCCACGGATTATGGCATCGTGAAGCATTGCCGACTCTGCAAGCTCATACGAGGTTTGACCTAATGTTGTGTCCTCAAATATTGCATCAAAATCCTTTGCAAGAGGTCCCTCGCCCTCCTTTTTTCCTACTACACCTGCATTACCTATTATTACAGGCGGTTCATCAAATAAAATTGTTTTTCCAATTTTGTGCATAAAAAACACCTCGATTATATTTTAACCGAGGTGTTAACAATTATTATTTAATTATTAAATTTAACAGAAAGCAAGGTATAGCGTCTCGGAGGCAAGGTGATGATACCGTTTTTGCACTCAAAGTCAAAATGGCAATACGAATTATTCCACTCGTCCCCGACACAAATATATGCTTCATCATCGCTGTTATTTATCGCAACTAAAACGGCTTCGTTATCGTCTCGTCTTTCGTAGGCGATAGACGAATTATCACAGTACACGGGGACAAACTCGCCATCGACAAAAACACCGAATCCGTTTCTAATCTCGCCTAAACGTTTATACCATTTAAGTAGCTCTGTGTTTTGGTTATCCCAAGTCATACAAGCCCTGTTAAACGGGTCCTTCATACCCTGCATACCAATCTCATCTCCGTAATAAATTGACGGTACACCGGGGAGTGTAAACTGAATAAGAGACGCCATTTTCATCATAGAAATACCCTTTAGGTAATCGTATGAGGTTAAGGTGTTATGGTTATGCTGCCACTCACGGTCTCTGCCGTCATTGTCAGGACCTGCAAGCCTTGTAATCGCTCTTTCGGTATCGTGAGTGCCTATATGGTTCATCAAAACATTAAGCACCTGTGGCGGATAGTTTTCGATAATACTCATAATTTGGTCAAAAAAGTATCCTGCATTTTCGAAGCGAACAAAATTTAAAATTGCATCGGCAAACGGATAATTCATAACGCTGTCAAGCTGTCTGCCTAAAAGGTAACGTCTTCTTTCGTTATAGGCAAATTTGTTTGTGGCATCCTCCCAAACCTCGCCTATGATAATTGCATCCTCATTTTCTTCCTTAACGGCACAGCGCAAATCGTCAAGAAAAACATCGGGAAGCTCGTCTGCAACATCAAGTCGCCAGCCGGAAATTCCGCATCTTAGCCATTTTCTTAAAATGCCGTTTTTTCCGCAAATGTATTCTCTGTAATTTTCGTCCTCCTCGATAATCTCCGGCAAAAGCTTAATTCCCCACCAAGAACGGTAATCATCAGGATAATCAATAAACTTGTACCAGCTGTAATAAGGGCTTTCCTTACTGTTATATGCACCAATACTGTCATATCTGTTATAGATATTAAAATACTTACTGTCACAGCCTGTATGACTGAATACGCCGTCAAGAATTATGCTGATTCCGTATTCTTCCTTTGCAACCCTGCAAAGATGCTTTAGGTCACTTTCATCGCCTAAAAGACTGTCAATTTTTTCATAATCGGCAGTATCGTATCTGTGATTTGAATGTGCCTCAAAAATAGGGTTTAGATAAATACAATTAACACCCAAATCCTTGATATAAGGCAATTTTTCCTCGATACCCTTTAGGTCGCCGCCGAAATAGTCATTGTTCCAGATGCCGTTCATTTGCTCCTCAGCCCAAAACGGCTCCTCTCCCCACTCACGCATCACACGGGTAGAGGGAACATTTTTCTTTTTTTGTTTCGATTTATAAAATCTGTCGGGAAAAATTTGATAAATAATTCCGCCCTTTAGGAAATCGGGAGTTTTAAAATTCTTATCATATACTGTTTGCTGAAACTCGTCTGCATCAATATTAAGCTCGCCGATACCCGAGCCGACATTCTTTACGAATGATCTGCCCCAAGGGGTATCAAGCTCAAAATGATAAAAATACAGTCCCTCGGTAGTCGCAGAAAAATGAAGCTCCCAAACCTCGTGGCTGTCCCCATACATACCTGCCCAAAACATACCGTAATAGACGGTGTCGCAATCCTCCTTTGCGATAGCAAGAGTTGCACTGCTACACCTCATATCTCTGGGAATAATCAATCTAAACTTACACTTTTCATCAGTAGCAAGAGCAGAAACTATTGACTTGTAGCTTTTATCTCTTGAATTGAATATTACCATAGCTCCCTCAAACACCAAAAGGCACGATATTTCACGTGCCTTAATAATTAATGATTACTTTGACTTTTTAGCAGTCTTTGTCTTTTTTGCAGTAGTCTTTGGCTCTGCCTTTTTTGTAGATTTTTTCTCTGTTTTTTCTGACTTTGGAGCCATCGGAGCAGACTTTTTTGATGTCTTTATCTTGTCCTGTGCAAAAACAACAGGCTTAGTGTTCCAAATATCTTTAGCATAATCCATAATTGAACGGTCTGCGCTGAACACACCTGCACCGCTGATATTCATAAGTGACATTCTTGCAAAGCGCTCCTTGTCTCTGTAAGCCTCGGCAGAAATCTTCTGTGCCATTTGATAATCGGCAAAATCAGCAAGAGCCATATACGGATCGCAGTTTACAAGTGATGATGAAATCTCGCCAAAGCTCTTTGAGTTAACGCCCTGACTGATGAATTCGACTGCATTCTTTAATGCCTGATTATTGTTAAGATACTGAACAGGATTATAGCCGTCTCTCTTTAGCTGTTCAACCTCAGGAGTTGTCATACCAAAGATAAAGATGTTATCCTCTCCGACAGCATCGTAAATCTCAACATTAGCACCGTCCATTGTGCCAAGAGTAATAGCACCGTTTAGCATCAGCTTCATATTACCTGTACCCGAAGCCTCTGTGCCTGCAAGCGAAATCTGCTCGCTGATGTCAGCGGCAGG
>CALZMC010000027.1 GCA_945788455.1 uncultured Clostridia bacterium | reverse complement strand
TGATGAAATTGAGAGGCTTTTTGATGAGGTAGGGGATATTGACGTCTTGGTTAATAACGCAGGTGTCAGTATTGTTAAGATGATTAACGATACTACCGAGGCTGACTATGACTTGGTTAATGATGTAAATGCAAAGTCGTATTTTTTCGCGTCTAAATTTGCCGTGTCAAAGATGATAAAAAAGCATTCGGGTGCGATTATTAATGTTTCGTCAATGTGGGGACAGCTCGGCGCGTCCTGTGAGGTTGCATATTCTATGAGTAAGTCTGCGGTTATCGGACTGACAAGAGCACTTGCACAGGAGCTTGCACCGAGCAACATTACGGTTAACTGTGTTTGCCCCGGAATTATTGATACAAGAATGAACGAGCAGTTTGACAGGGAGGATTTAGAAAACGAGGTTCCTCTTGGAAGACTCGGTACACCCGATGAGGTTGCTTCGGCTATTTTGTTTTTTGCAGAAAACGGCTATGTTACAGGTCAGGTTCTTGGAGTGAACGGAGGTATTGTATGACACTGAAAAGCTATGATACCCTCCCTGATGAGTCGGTTTTTGTCAGGACTGACGTGTTCGTTGAGGAACAGGGCTTTAAAGAGGAGTTTGACGATATTGATGATATTTCAACTCACATAGTTGCTTTTGATTTAGACAAGCCTGTCGGAAATGTAAGGTTCTTCTTTGACAGAAATAAGGGCAAATACATTATCGGGCGACTTGCGGTATTAAAAAATTACCGTTCTTTCGGTGTCGGTGCGATGCTTATCAAAGAGGCTGAAAGACTTGCAAAGGAAAAGGGCGCGAGTGAGATTTGTCTTCACTCTCAGGTTCAGGCAAAGCAGTTTTACATAAAGCAGGGATACACCGAATTCGGTGAGCAGGATTTTGATGAGGACTGCCCGCATCAGTGGATGAAAAAGAATTTATAAAATATACCATTGTAATTTTATTAAAATACTGTTATTATATAAATATAAAATATTAAGGGGTGAAAAAATATGGGTAATTCAAAAAATACCTATACAAAAAAAGAGCTTGGTGGCTATCTTGTTGGTATGTTCGGTCAAAACCTAATTTACAACATTGTTGCTACCGGTCTTTATTTCTATTTCCAAAACGTAATTTGTCTTCCTGCTATGGCACTTGGATGGATTTTCGCTTTGGCAAGAGTTTGGGATGCAATTAACGACCCGATGATGGGTACTATTGTTGACAAGACTCGTACAAAGTGGGGTAAATGCAGACCGTATTTGATTATTTTCCCTGCTATTATCGGTCTTGTAACTATTCTTGCATTCTTAAACGGAAACTATGCAGAGGCTTCTACAAGCACACAAAAGGTTCTAATTGTTGTTTGGGCTGCCGTTTCCTATATTGCTTGGGGTATGGTATTTACTGTTTGTGATATTCCGCTTTGGGGTATTACTTCTCTAATGACAGAGGACGAAAATGACCGTTCAAAGATTCTCGGTCTTGCTCGTATTGCTGCAGGTATCGGTGGAATCGGCGTTCTTATCGTTCAGATTGCACAGGCACTTTCAGGTGCATTCGGCGGCGATATGCAAAAGGGATTTATTGTTGCTGCTGTTGTATTTACAGTAATTGCAACTGTCCTATTTGAGTTTGCAGGTATATTTACTCGTGAGAGAGTTGAATCCAAAAATGAGAAGAAATACGGCTTTATCGAAAACTTTAAGATTATGTTTAGAAATAAGCCGTTTAGACAAATCCTAATTTCCGGTATTCTCCGTTCTCCTATTCAGCTGCTTATGATTGTAGCTATGACTCTTGTTACTTATTACTATGCAAACGGTAATATTATGAACATTATTAAACTCAATGAGGACGGCTCATTCGCAGGCATTAATGTTAAGATTTTAATCGGCCTTGGCAGTGTTGCTATCGGCCTATTTGCAGGTCAGTTTATTGCTATGGGTATTACACCTTCTCTTATCAAGAAAATTGAAAAGAAGAAGTTATATAACTTCTACTCAATAGCAGGTGCAGTTCCGTTTTCTCTAATCTATGTTTTGTATAAGATTTCAGGTGGCGATTTAACAACAACATTCTGGTCAATTATGATTGGTATTTGTATGCTGTTTGCAAGTGCTTCATTCGGCGGTATCAACGTTCTTCAGTCAGTTATGATTGCCGACTGCGTTGACTACGAGGAGTATCATAACGGCGTTCGTACAGACGGCGTGTTCTTCTCAGGTCAAAGCTTTATCACAAAGCTTTCAGCAGGTATTGCAACACTTCTTTCATCAGTAGTATTCTCTTATGTAGGATACAGCGGAGCTAATGTTGACAAGCTTAATAAGGCTATCGAGCAGGGCGCAAGCTTTATTACCTATGACGGCGGTACAGGTGCCGGAAAATATGCATCGGCTATGTTCTTCCTGATTTCTGTTCTTCCTGCAATCGGTATGCTACTGTCAGCTATTCCAACATTAAAGTATGCTATGAGTGACGAGGAGCATACAAGAATTCTTGACGAGCTCGTTGAGAAAAGAAAGAATAATCAAAGCACAGATGCAGAATAATTAGTAAATTATTAATAAATAATATTTAACAGCTATAATTAAAAGCCCTTGCTGATTTGTTCAGCAAGGGCTTGATTTGTGCCTATTTTTTTGAATTATACAAATACAAAATGAATTAAAAGCATATAGCCGATTGTTCCTACTGCAATACTCAACAGGGTGTTCCTTTTCCATAGGTGTATTAGTGCCGTGGCAAGTATTGCTATTGCCTTAGGAGCGATAACATTAATGTCGCCGGTTGTAAAATCACTTGAGCAATATACGATTAATATTCCTATAATCGCAACGGGAAGAATATCGCCTAAGTATTTTATGAACTTTGGCATTTCCTTTGATGCACCGAATAATGCAAACGGAAACAGTCTTGTTGCAAATGTGCATACTGCCGCAACTAAAACTATGATAATTGTTTGATTTACAGAAAGAGGCATATTACACTACCTCCTTGCTGAAATAGTTTTTTGCAAGAGACATAATCGCAATAGTGATAGCGAAGGTCGGAAGCAAAAATTTGTCTGCACCGAAAATGATTAGACAAATAACGGCGCAACCGATACCGATAGGTCCTACAAGCTTCATTCTGCCCTTTTTGTCTATCATTAGGTCAACGAATATAACAACGAACAGTGCTGTCATAGAAAAGTCAATACCCGTAAAATCAATAGGTATGAGCTGTCCTGCAAGCGAGCCGATAACAGAGCCTATAATCCAATAGATATGGTCAAAGAGACCGATTAAATATCTCGCCTTAGGCTCGTCAACATTGTCGGGAACGGTGCTAAAGGACGAGTTAACGGAATAGGTCTCATCGGTTAGCGTGAATATCATAAACGGATAACGCCATTTTCCCGCCTTGAATTTTTCGATGTAGCTCAGTCCGTAAAAAATGTGGCGCGAATTGATGAACAAAGTCATCATGGCAACTGTCGGTATTCCTGCTTTTTGAGACAATAGTGACACAAGCAGGAATTGACCTGAGCCTGCATAAACGAGCAGAGAAATGAATATCGCCCATATAAAATTGTATCCGGCGTCATACAGCATAATTCCAAAGGCAGAGCCTAAAAACAGATAACCGAATAATACCGGTAAGGATTTTTTCAGTGCAAATAATACAGTATTCTTCTTTTTCATAGCAAGAAAGATTATAGTATATTACACTTAAAAATGCAAGCATAATTGATATATAGTGTAAAGTCAATTACTTTACCCCTATAACTTGTGTCAATAGATTAAGCCAAAATTTAATAATATTTTTTATTCAAAATTCACTTGACATTGTGACTGTCCTTTAGTATAATGTTCACTGCTGTAAAGATTATTTACTTTACACTTGAAACTTGAAAGGAGAGGTTATCGTGGCGAAAAATTTAGAGATTCCGTTTCTTTTGGATTTCTATGGCGAAATGCTTACTCGAAAGCAACACGATTTTTTAGTATATTATTACGAAGATGACCTTTCACTTTCAGAAATAGCAGAAAATGAGGGCATTACTCGTCAGGGCGTGCGCGACTCTATTAAGCGTGCCGAGGCACAGCTTTTTGATATGGAGGAGCATTTAGGACTTGCAAAGCGATTTACCGAAATGAAAAAGGGCATTGACGAGATTGTTAACTGTGCCGAGCTTATTAATGAATATAACCTAAATCATTCATTATCTCGCGAAATTAACGAAAATGTTGCCCGTATAAAAACACTTGCAACCTTCCTAAAGGAAGGATAATAGGGAGTTGATTACTTGGCATTTGAGGGTTTAAGCGAACGTTTAGAGAATTCCTTTAAAAAGCTACGTGCCAAGGGCAAGCTCACCGAGGCTGATGTTAAGGAGGCAATGCGAGAGGTAAGACTCGCATTACTTGAAGCCGATGTAAACTACAAGGTTTCAAAGGAATTTACCGCAAAGGTTACAGAGAGAGCCATAGGCGCAGATGTTATGGAATCCCTAACACCCGGCCAAATGGTTATAAAAATCGTAAATGAAGAGCTTACAGAGCTTATGGGTGGCAACGAGGCACGACTTGCTATTGCAAATCATCCTCCAACCATAGTTATGATGTGCGGTCTTCAGGGTAGCGGTAAAACAACTCATTCGGCAAAGCTCGCTCTAAAGCTGAAAAAGGAAGGCCACAGACCTTTGCTCGTAGCGTGTGACGTTTATCGTCCTGCTGCTATAAAGCAGTTACAGGTTGTCGGCGAACAGGTTGGTGTTCCCGTATTCGAAATGGGAACTGAAAATCCTGTTATTATCGCAGAGGAAGCAATTAAATATGCAAAGGACCACGGCAACGACTATGTGTTCCTTGATACAGCAGGCCGTCTTCACGTTGATGAACAGCTAATGGAGGAGCTGACAAATATTCGCTCCACCGTTCATCCCCACGAAATTCTGCTTGTTATCGACTCAATGACAGGTCAGGATGCCGTAAATGTAGCTAAGAGCTTTAACGAAACCATCGGCATTGACGGTGTTATTTTAACAAAGCTTGACGGCGATACCCGTGGCGGTGCAGCCTTGTCAGTAAGAGCCGTTACAGGAAAGCCAATCAAATTTGTCGGCACCGGCGAAAAGCTCGATAACTTAGAGACATTTCATCCGGCTCGTATGGCTTCTCGTATTCTCGGTATGGGCGATGTGCTGTCGTTCATTGAGAGAGCAGAGCAGTCGCTTGACGAAAAGAAGGCAGCCGAGCTTGAAAAGAAGCTTGCTAAAAACAAATTTGACCTTAATGATTTGCTCGACCAATTTGAACAGATTGAGCGAATGGGCAGCCTAAAGGACACTATCAAGATGATTCCCGGTGTTGCCGGAAAGATTAAGGATGAGGATATTGATGAGGGCGCATTCAACAGATTTCGTTCTATCATCTATTCTATGACAAAGCAGGAGAGAGCCAATCCCGATATTATAAACCCGTCCCGTAAGCGCAGAATTGCAAAGGGCTGCGGAATGCAGGTTGAGGATGTTAATAAGCTCCTCGCCCAGTTCAAGCAGATGCAAAAAATGATAAAGCAAATCGGTGGCAAAAAGGGTGGTCCGAGACTCAGCAAAAAGATGCGCCGTATGATGCAGGCAAATCCCGATATGGCTGAAAAAATGATGGGCAAAATGGGTGGTTCAAATCCGTTTGGATTTTAATTTTGTAAATAAACCAATATGGTTTTAATAAATAATTTTTTATATATTTGGAGGAAACAAAAATGGCAGTAAAAATCAGACTTCGCCGTATGGGCGCAAAGAAGGCACCTTTTTATCGTGTAGTTGTAGCAGATTCAAGATACCCACGTGACGGTCGTTTCATTGAAGAAATCGGAACATACAACACAATGACAGAGCCTGCTGAAATCAACATTGATGCTGATAAGGCTAAGAAGTGGATTGCAAACGGTGCACAGCCAACTGACACTGTAAAGAGCATCCTAAAAAAAGAAGGCATCCTATAATTAAATCTTTGCTTATTAATTTGAATAATACAAAGCTTAACAGGAGGTGTTTTCTTTGAAGGATTTGTTAATTTCCATCACAAAAGGTTTAGTAAATGAGCCTGATGCGGTTTCTGTTGATGTTAGCGAACCTAACGAAGAGGGCGTTACTGTTTATCATCTTCACGTTGCTGAGGACGATATGGGCAGAGTTATCGGTAAGCAAGGTAGAATTGCTAAGGCTATCCGAGTTGTTATGCGTGCAGCAGCAACAAGAAACGATGCAAAAATATCAGTTGAAATTGACTAATTAAAAAGAGCTGTTTACAGCTCTTTTTGTTTTATAAAAATATTTTTTTGTCTGTTTTGTTTTCATTGACAAATTCAGTTATAGGTATTATAATATGTCTAACTTAATAAGTCAGGGGTGCTGCGGGTTTGAGTCCCGAGCTGAGATTATACCCTTTGAGCCGAGCATTAGTATGGACGGTGAGATGAGATTTGGTATTTTTAGCACTCCAAGTATTTTGGGGTGCTTTTTGATTTATTAAGAATATGTGAAAGGAGAATTATTATGGCAGAAAAAACAAAAAGCAATTCAGTCAGAAAGCTAACAGAAACTGCTATTATGCTTGCTCTTGCAGTAGCACTTTCTTATGTTAAAATCTTTAAATTGCCTATGGGTGGCTCAATTACATTGTTCAGCCAGGTGCCAATTATCATTATCGGCTATCGTTACGGTTGGAAATGGGGTATGGGTACAGGTGTAATGTACGGTATTCTTGAGATGCTCCTTCAAGGTCTTGGCAATTTTGCTTATGTAAAGGGCATCGTTGCTTATCTAATTCTTATCCTTGCTGACTATGTGCTTGCATTTATGTCACTCGGTCTTGGCGGCGGAATGTTCAAGAAGATTAAGAATCAGCCACTTGCTCTCGGTCTCGGCGCATTAGTTGCATCGGCACTTCGCTTTGTATGTCACTTTATTTCAGGTGTTACAATTTGGGGCGAATATGCAGACGGCTGGAAATCAGTATG
>CALZMC010000026.1 GCA_945788455.1 uncultured Clostridia bacterium | reverse complement strand
CTCCCCTTGCTATAACAGCGTCTGCCAAAGCCATTGCAACATCGTTGTTATTAAGCACAACATTGTGATGATTTGAGCCGATATAATCACTAATCAAGCCGATATAATCGCTGTCCTTGTTCGGCTGAAACAAGCTTTTTTTGAAATAAATATCGTTGTCAACATAGTCAACAGAATATGTGTTCAGCGTCTCGCCCTTTTCCTTATAGGTGTCGCTTGCAACCCTTGAAATAATCGAGCTGTCAAGACCTCCGCTGAGAAATGTTGCAAGTGCAACATCGCTGACAAGCTGACGCTTTATTGAGTCTTTAACAAGATAGTGAGTATGCTCAACAGCCTCATTCTCGCTCTCAAAATTATGCTCTGCCGTCAGCCTCCAATATGTTGAAATTTTTAATTCTCCGTTTTTATAGGTCATATAGCTTGCAGGAGGAAGCTCGCTGATATCCTTAAAAATTCCGTTTCCGACAGTCTTTGCAGGGCCGAGCATAAATATCTCATTGAGCCCGTTTTCGTCAACCTTAGTGCTTATATTCGGCATACACAGAATACTGCTTATTCTGCTTGCAAAGCATAGCTGGTCGCCCTTTTTTGAATAATAAAGAGGCTTAACACCTATCCTGTCTCTTGCTATATAGAGGCTCTTGTCGTCCTTGTTATAAATCGCATAGGCAAAAATTCCGTTGAGCTTTTTTACGCTGTCCTCCTGCCACTTGTCAAATGCCTTTAGCACAACCTCCGTATCACAATGAGTATCGAAGGTGTAACCGCTTGAGGTCAGCATTTCTCTTACCTCATCGGTATTATAAAGCTCGCCGTTATAGACGATAACATACTTGCCGAAAAACATCGGCTGAGCGCCTCTTTCGACATCAATTACTGCCAGTCGCCTATGAATCAGCGCGACAGAGCGCTCGATATATTCGCCCTTTGAGTCAGGGCCCCTCATTTTTAATGTATCGCTGACCTTTTCTATCATCGGCTTTTCGGCTCTCAAGTCTATGCCTGAAGATAAAATTCCTGCAATTCCGCACATAAAAAATCACCTCTAACTCAATTATATGTAAATTCGAGTCAGAGGTTAAAATTTGTAATATTAATTTAGACGATATTAGAATTTCCTTAGCTTTCTGCCCTTTTTGTAGGCTTCGATAACCGTTGCACTTTTATCGTTCAAAATATTTTTGTCTAAAACCAAAAAATCTGCTCTCTCGCCCTCGGCAAGAACCGTGCAACGCGCGTGCTTTCTGTCAAACTCAATCATATCGTTAATGAGTGGCAGAACATAAGCATCATTCAAATCAACAACCCTCTCGCTGTCATAGCAGATAGGCGTATTATATCCAACATAGGCAATATTCTTTCCGTGAGTTACCATAACGGAATAAATTGCACCCTCATCATTTAGAGATATAAAATTTGCATTTTTATATATAACTGTCATAATTTTTCCTCATTATAAGGCATTAAAGCATCTAAAAGCATCACAAGAAATCGTGTATCAAGAGCATACAGAATAATAATACAAAGGTTGAAATTTGTCAATACATATATTTTTTGGCAGAAAAATTACTTAAAAGCCTAAATCCTCGTTGACGATAATAACCTTAATTCTGTCCTTATGTCTTTGTCGGGCAGTAATAACATAGTTACAGCATACTCGACCGTCACTTCCACAGCCTGCACAAATCTCGCTGTTATCTTGCATTAAGCTAATGCACTCGCCTGTTTTGTTACAGGGAGTTTGGCAGTCGAGTCTTTTTGTGTTCTTCGGTGCGCAATTTGTCTTTACTCGCATAACAGCCTCGTCAATATTCTTAACAATTTTGTTCACGCCGACAACCATAATAACCTGTCTTGGGCCATACACAATACAGGCAACGCGATTTGAATTTCCGTCAACATTATAAAGCTCGCCGTTTTCGGTAACGGCATTTGACGAGCAAAAGTATGTATCGCAGCCAAACGCACGAACATACGCCTGTCTCAACTCCTCGCCCTCAAGTCCTGTTCTGTCGATAAAGTCATAATCGCCTGAAGCGAGCAAATCCATAACGCCTGTCTCCTTTAGTGTCATAGAGCCACCGTTAGAAACACTCTCGCCTTTTTTTATCAATGACTTAACAAGAGGAATAACATCCTCCTTTTTTTCAACATAATAGGGCTTTATGTTGTTTCTCTCAAGATTTTTCATTAAGCTGACTATGTTCATTTTTATACCTCGTTATTCCAATATTTTCTGTCAAGCGAGCGATACTGCAATGCCTCGGCAATGTGAGGAACGTCTATGCTTTCGCACTCCTCCAAGTCGGCAATCGTCCTCGCAATTCTCAAAATTTTGTCATACGCTCTCGCAGAAAGACCAAGTCGTTCAAAGCTCATTTTAAGTAATGCGTTAGCCTCATAGCTGAGAACGCAGTATTCCTTCGTCATTCGGGCAGTCATTTTTGCATTACAGGAAATGCCTGTGCCCTCAAATCGTTTTTGCTGAATTTTTCGAGCCTTATCTACTCGTGCTCTTATTTCGGCAGAGCTTTCCTCCTTTGCCCTTGATGAAAGCTGTTCGTATTCAACAGGTGCGACCTCGATATGAATATCAATTCTGTCAAGGATAGGACCTGAAATCTTGTCCATATATCTTTTCTTTGACGCGTCAGTGCAGGTACATTCCTTTGTCGGATGACCGAAAAATCCGCAGGCGCAGGGATTCATTGCACAAACAAGCATAATATCTGACGGATATGTTACCGAGCCTGAAGCACGTGAGATATTTACAATTCCGTCCTCAAGCGGTTGGCGAAGGCTCTCCTTTGCGCGTCTGTCGAATTCGGGAAACTCGTCCATAAACATAACGCCGTTATGCGCAAGGCTGATTTCTCCGGGCTTAATATTAGCTCCACCGCCTGTTAGCGCATTAGCCGACACGGTATGATGAGGAGACCTGAACGGTCGCTCGTTAATTATAGCACCCTGCTCTGCCATTTTTCCGGCAATAGAATAAATCTTCGTTGTCTCAAGCTTTTCCTCAAAGCTCATATCGGGCAAAATAGTCGGCAGTCTTTTTGCAAGCATTGACTTTCCTGCACCGGGAGGACCTATCATAATGCAGTTATGACCGCCTGCCGCAACGATTTCGAGTGCTCTTTTTGCCTCGGCCTGTCCCTTTACGTCAGAAAAATCAACATTATAATTTCTCTCGAGCGATGTAACGCGAGGATTATAGCACGGCATAATTTTCATTTCGCCCGAAATATGCCTCATAACCTCAAAAATATTCTTAACAGGCAGAACATCAACATTACCGATAATACTGCCCTCAAGCTCATTTTCCTTTGGAATGAATACAGACTTAATTCCAAGCTCGCCTGCCCTCATAACCATAGGCAAAACACCGTTAATACCACGAATTTCGCCGTCAAGACTAAGCTCGCCGATAAACGCATAATCGTCAATGTTACCCTTTAGTTGATTTGTAGCCTTTAGTATTGAGATAAACACAGGCAAATCATAGAGCGAGCCCTCCTTTTTTATATCGGCAGGCGCAATATTTACCGTAATTCGCGACACGGGAAATTCAAGATGACAGTTTTTTATTGACGCACGAACACGCTCGCGACTCTCCTTTACAACTGCATCGGGAAGTCCCACCAAGTCAAAGCGAGGCAGGCCTTGGCTGATGTCACATTCAACCGTCACGCCAAAGGTATCAAGACCGAATATTCCAAGACTTTTTACTCTTGCATACATTTTCATCACCAAAAAACATTATAGCAGTAATTGTAATTATTGACAATACATTTTAATAGGTTTAAAATATATATGATTACAAACAGAAATAAGGATGTGTTTTTATGGATATTAACTCACTCTACAACGAATGGCTCGAAAAAGCTACCGTTGACCCTGACCTTATTGCAGAGCTTGAAGGCATTAAGGGCAATGACGAGGAAATCCTTGACAGATTTTATCGTTCACTCGAATTCGGTACTGCAGGTCTTCGCGGTGTTATCGGTGCCGGCACAAACAGAATGAACTACTACACCGTTTGTCAGGCAACTCAGGGACTTGCCGATTTTCTAAAGAAGCATTTTGAAAATCCGTCTGTTGCTATCGGCTACGACTCAAGAATTAAGAGCGACTATCTCTCAAGAGAGGCTGCCAAGGTTTTGGCTGCTAACTCAGTTAAGGTATATCTATTCGAGGAGCTTGAGCCAACACCCTGTCTTTCATTCGCTATAAGACATTTTCACACCTCAAGCGGTATCATTTTGACAGCATCGCACAACCCTGCAAAATATAACGGCTACAAGTGCTACAACTCAAACGGCTACCAAATGACCGATGAGGAGGCTAATGAGACCTACGAATTTATCCAAAAGGTTGACTACTTTACAGGTATCAAGACTATGGATTTTGACGAGGCTGTTGAGCAGGGACTTATTGAATATATGGGCGATGAGGTTATTGATGCATTTCTTGACGAGGTACAAAAGCAATGCATTAACCCTGAAATCGTTAAGGAGTCTAACCTAAAGGTTATCTACACTCCTCTAAACGGCACAGGCAACAAGCCTGTAAGAAAAATTCTTGACAGAATCGGTGTTAAGGATGTTCATATCGTAAAGGAACAGGAAAATCCTGACGGAAATTTCCCTACCTGTCCATTCCCTAACCCTGAAATCAGGCAGTCATTCGAATGTGCACTAAAAATGGCAGACGAGATTAAGCCTGACCTTCTTCTTGCAACTGACCCCGACTGCGACAGAGTCGGTATCGCCGTTCAGGACGGTAACGGTGGCTACAAGCTTATGACAGGTAACGAGGTTGGCGCAATGATGCTAAATTATCTCTTATCTCAAAAGGCAGAAAAAGGCACTCTTACACCCGAAAGCATCGCTGTAAAATCATTCGTGTCAACTGATTTGGCAGAGGTTATCGCAAAGAAATATAACTGCTCATTCAAAAATCTGCTAACAGGCTTTAAGTATATCGGCGAGGTTATCACAAAGCTTGAGGCTCAGGGCAAGAGTGACGAATTCGTTATGGGCTTCGAGGAAAGCTACGGCTACCTTGCAGGCACTCACGCACGTGACAAGGACGCTGTTGTCGCTTCAATGCTTATCTGCGAAATGGCAGCATACTACAAGTCAAAGGGTATGAGTCTTGCCGAGGTTATGGATAGCCTTTATGATGAATTCGGCTATTACTTCAATGTTGTTGAAAGCTACACATTCGAGGGTGCAAGCGGTATGGAAAAAATGGCAGGCATAATGGACGGTCTTCGCCAAAATGCTCCAAGCGAATTTGCAGGTATGAGTGTTACAAAAACAGACGACTACAAGACATCGGTATCACTAAATGCTGACGGAACAACAAGTGTTATCGAGCTTCCTAAATCAAATGTGCTTGCATACACATTAACTGACGGAAACAAGATTATCGTTCGTCCGTCAGGCACAGAGCCGAAGATTAAGGCTTATATCACAGCTATCGGCAAGGATAAAGAAAGCGCACAGGTTATCGCTGACAGACTTATCGCCGAGGCTAACGAAATTATGAAATAACAGGAGAAAAAAATGAACAGAGGTTGGGTTAAGGTTACAGCTATCATTATGGCTGTGCTGATGGCTGTCAGCGGACTCGGTGTCGGCATTGCAGCCTTTCTAAACTAAATAATACAAGAATTAAGGCTCTATGGATTTTGTCCATAGAGCCTTTGTTATACTTAATATTCGTTATGCTTAATGATTAAATATGAAGAATTGCAGTTGCAAGTCCAAAATAAATCAACAGTGAAAGTGCATCAACTATTGTTGTAATAAACGGAGAAGACATAACTGCCGGGTCAAACTTCATTTTCTTCGCAAAAATAGGGAGCGAACAGCCGACAATCTTTGCAAAAATAATTTCAATTACAAGAGTAAGGCTTATTACCAAATCAACCTTTAGAGTTATACCCTCGGTATGAAGCATCATTTTGTCAACGAACCAAATCTTCGCAAAATTCACTACTGCAAGAGATAAGCCACAAAGCACGCCGACTCTTATCTCTTTCCAAATAACCTTAAATATATCCTTTAGGTCAATTTCGTTTAGCGACAAGGCACGAATGATTGTAACGCTCGCCTGACCACCGGAATTTCCGCCTGTGTCCATAAGCATCGGGATGAATGCAGTCAAAATGATTAACGCAGAAAGCTTATCCTCAAACGCCGTGATAATCATACCCGTAAAGGTCGCGCTGACCATAAGAAGCATCAGCCACGGAATTCTTGCACGCCATGTTTCAAAAACGCTGATTTTAAGGTAAGGCTTTTCGCTCGTACGAACGATAGCGTTCATCTTGTGGATATCCTCGGTATTCTCCTCCTGAAGAACGTCCATAGCGTCATCGACTGTAATGATACCGACAAGACGGTTTTCCATATCTACAACGGGTAGCGCAAGGAAATTATACTTGTCAAACAGCTTAACGGCAGTCTCCTTGTCATCGTGAGTATAGACATAAATCGTATTAGTCTCCATAAACTCCTCAATAGTGTCCTCATAATCGTGGAGAAGAAGCTCTCTTACAGTTGTAACACCGATAAGATGTCTTGACTCGTCTGTTACATAACAGGTATATACCGTTTCCTTGTCAACACCTGTGCGTCTAATGCGTTTAAATGCATCCTCAACGGTATTATTCTTTTTTAAATCAACATACTCCGGCGTCATAATAGAGCCGGCGCTGTCCTCGGGATATTTTAAGAGAGTGTTGATAGATGCACGCGTTTGGTTATCGGTATTTTGTAGAATACGTCTAACGATAGTGGCAGGCATTTCCTCAATAATATCAACGGTATCGTCAAGGTAAAGCTCATCAATTACCTCACGAAGCTCGTTATCTGAAAACGCGCTGATTAAAGCCTCTTGAGTATCGTTGTCAAGCTCAACGAATACCTCGGCTGCCTCCTCCTTTGGCAAAAGTCTAAAGAACAGAATTCTCTGTTCATTCTCGA
>CALZMC010000025.1 GCA_945788455.1 uncultured Clostridia bacterium | reverse complement strand
TGCACACGATAAACTGCAAAGCATCAAAAATGCTTGGAGTAAAGATGAGATTTGTTGTCTTGAGATGGCAGCCTTGCTGACGCAAGGCAACAGCGAAAGCGACAAATATCGCTTTAATACTGCATTTTTGACGGGTTCGGATTATTACCGTTACCCTAAATACAGTTGCACTAAAAAATTAGTACAACTGTATTTTTTATATATTAATCTCTCTCGATATGAGCCTTGATTTCTCTCTCCTCATAAGGAGTGTAATTCTCTTCCCACGGGAATGTGTAGTTAAGGCCAAGCTCATCGCGAACAGCGTTGATTTCGCCCTGAACAGACTCGTTGATAGGAACACCGCTGTTCTTTCTGCTCTGCCAGATGTCATATTCCTTTTCGCCGGCAGTATAAATTCTATCGGCACCCGGAGCCTTCTTTGATGCACGAACAGAGCGAATAATATCGCCTGCCTTTCTTCTAACAAGCTCCTCGCCTAAGAAGTGGTCTGTGTCGATAGCGATGAAGAAATGACCGAGATGATACGGTCTGATATTTCCGTTCTCGTCCTTGCCGTCAAGAGCCTTTCCGTATTCGCCATCCTGAAGAATAGCTGACAGAAGCTCAATAATCATAGCATAGCCGTAGCCCTTGTATCCGCCAAGCTCCTCGCCGATACCGCCAAGTGTAGTAAGAGCAGCCGAGCCCTCGCGAATTCTCTTTAGTGCAACGCCTGCATCGCCCTCAACACTTTCGCCGTCCTGACCGATGATTGTACCGGGATGAACGTCCTCGTTAATTCTTGCGTAATACTCAATTTTTCCGTTTTGAGTAATAGATGTTGCACAGTCGAGAATAAAGTCAAATTTTTCGTCACTTGGAATACCGACAGTAAGTGGATTTGTGCCAAACATACCCTCAACACCAAAGGTTGGAGCAACACTTGGACGTGCATTTGTACCTGTGATACAGATGCATCCCTGCTCGGTAGCCTGAGTTGCATAGTAGCCTGCGATACCGTAATGGCAGGAGTTACGAACTGCAACCATACCCATACCGTACTTTTTAGCCTTATCAATAGCCATTTGCATAGCCTTGTAGCCGATAACCTGACCCATACCGTTGTGACCGTCAACGACAGCAGTAGTCTCTGTCTCCTTGATGATGTCAAAATCAGTAGTAGGCTGTTGAATACCTGCCTTAATTCTGTCAAGATAAATTGGCTTAAATCTGTTACAGCCGTGGCTTTCGATACCGCGCTTGTCAGACTCTAACAGAACATCTGTGCAGATTTCTGCCTCGTCACGCGGAATACCGTAGCCGACAAAAGCATCGGTAACAAAATCAGTAATTAAGCTCCAAGGACAAATAACCTTTCCCATTTTTAAGTCTCCTTTTTATTGTCTCTCCCAGTTGCGTGAGCGTTCAACTGCACGCTTCCAGTTAGAGTATTTTTCATTTCTGACATTTATTTCCATTGACGGAATAAATATTTTATCAACCTGACGATTTGCCTCAATCTCCTCAAGGCTCTCCCAAACACCTGTTGCAAGACCTGCACAGTATGCGGCACCGAGAGCAGTAGTCTCGACATTCTTCGGTCTGTTAACATTTACGCCTGTCATATCAGCCTGAATTTGCATCATAATATTTGATACAGATGCACCGCCGTCAACTCTCAAATCCTTTAGCATAATGTTTGAGTCACGCATCATAGCCTCAAGCAAATCAGTCATTTGATATGTAATGCTTTCTAATACTGCACGACAAATATGCTTTTTGTTAATTGCACGGGTTAGACCTATCATAACACCTCTGGCGTACATATCCCAATAAGGCGCGCCGAGACCTGTGAATGCAGGAACGAAATACAGTCCGTTAGAATCCTCGACCTCCATAGCAAGCTCGTCACATTCAGGTGCCGACTTAATCAGCTCAACCTCGTCACGAAGCCACTTGATAACAGAGCCTGCGTTGAATGCAGAGCCCTCGAGCGCGTATGTAACCTTGTCGCCGATACCCCACGCGATACCTGAAAGCAGGTTAGAGTTGCTGTTAACTCTCTTTTCGCCTGTGTTCATAAGCAGGAAACAGCCTGTGCCGTAGGTGTTCTTCGCCTGTCCCTCGTTAAAACAGCCTTGACCGAATAATGCACCCGGCTGGTCGCCGATAGCACCTGCGATAGGCACACCTGCAATATCCTCAATGCCTGTGATTTTAGCAATCTCGCCGTAAACACAGCTTGACGGCTTAACCTCAGGGAGCATGCTCATAGGAATATCAAGCTTTTCGCATAGATATGGGTCCCATTGAAGCTTGTCAATATCGAATAGCATAGTGCGGCAGGCATTTGAGTAGTCGGTTACGTGAACCTTGCCGTTTGTTAAATTCCAAATCAGCCAGGTGTCGATAGTACCGAACAACAGCTCGCCGTTTTCAGCCTTTTCTCTTGCGCCGTCAACGTTGTCCAAAATCCACTTAATCTTTGTTGCGCTGAAATATGCGTCAATAAGAAGACCTGTTGTATCCTTAATATAATCACTGAGTCCCTCTGCCTTTAGCTCCTCGCAGTACGGTGCAGTTCTTCTGCATTGCCATACAATCGCGTTGTAGATAGGCTTGCCTGTCGATTTTTCCCACACGACAGTAGTCTCGCGCTGATTTGTGATGCCGACAGCAGCGATATCCTTTGGATTAATCTTCTTTTTTCTCAGGCAGGATAGAATTGCGCTGATTTGAGAAAAAAGTATTTCGTTAGGGTCATGCTCAACCCAGCCGTTTTGCGGATAGTATTGAGTGAATTCGTTTTGTGCTTTTGCAACGATTTCGCCCTTTTTATTAAATATGATAGCGCGAGAAGAGGTTGTGCCCTGGTCAAGCGCCATAACATATTTTTCTCCCATAATTTTACCCCTCTCAAATATAATAGGTTAATATTCTTATTTTTATACAAAATCTATATTTTCCCATCATATTAAGTATTAAAAAAAGTAGGCATTTGGCCTACTTTTATTTTACTTTATTTAATATTTAAAGTCAATGGATTAAATTATAAAATAATAATAACAAAATGAGGAAATTAAGAGTTGTTTTCGACAAATGCAACAATATCTCCAACGCTTTCCATCTTCTCGATAGCCTCGTCGGGTACTTCGATTTGGAACTCGTCCTCAACAGACATAACAATATCAATAGCATCAAGGCTGTCAGCACCTAAATCCTCAACTAAAAGGCTGTCTTCGGTAATGCTGTTTTCGTCAACATCTAATTGTTCAGCAAGAATAGCTTTAATCTTTTCCAATGTCATAATTGTAGTTCACCTCAAAAAGTTGTTGTTAATATTCATTAGTTATGTTATTATCATATTATAAAATTATAATTGAATTGTCAATATTATTTTCAAAGAGGTAGAAAAAATGTTAAATTTCGGCTTGATAGGCTTTCCACTCGGACATTCTATGTCTCCGTTAATTCACAAGGAATTATTTAGGATTAACAGAATTGATGCCGATTATACTCTGTGCGAGGTAAATCCTAAAAATTTCGGCGAGGAGCTAAAGAAAAAAACAGAGGGCTTTAGAGGCTATAATGTTACTATCCCTCATAAGATTAATATTATTCCATATTTAGACAAGCTGTCTGACAGAGCCGAGCTTTTTGGAGCTGTTAATACTGTTGACAACAGAGACGGCATTCTAACAGGTCATAATACCGATTGCTTTGGATTTCTAAAGGCTCTGGAGATGGCAGAGATTGACCTTGAGGGAAATGTGCTTGTTTGCGGCAGCGGTGGTGTTTCAAGAATGTTTGCATTCGAGAGCGTTCTTGCAGGTGCGAGCCTGACTATTGCTGTGCGCGATGATGATATTGAGGCAGGAAAAATGATTGTAGCCGAGATTAAGGAAAAGCTAAATCGCGATGCAAGGCTTATTACTCTTGACGAGGTAAAAGAGCCCTATGATGTTCTTATTAACGGTACTCCTGTCGGAATGTATCCTAACGTTGATGCATGTGTTTTGCCTAAGGAGAAGGTTCAGGGCTGTAAGGCTGTTTTTGATGCAGTATATAATCCTATGGAAACACAGCTTATCAGGTTTGCAAAAGAAAAGGGCATTAAATGCTCAAACGGACTGCCTATGCTCGTATGGCAGGCTGCTGTTGCACAGGAGATATGGTTCGGTGTAAAATTTTCTATGGACGATGTTAAGTCTGTTTTGGCTATTACAGAAAAGGAGCTGATGAAATGAATATAATTTTATGTGGCTTTATGGGTAGCGGAAAAACAGTTGTGGGTTCAGAGCTTGCGAAGATTATGGGAAGACGCTTTGTTGACACGGACGAGCTTATCGAGGAGGAGCAGGGCGTTGCTATCAAGGCTATTTTTGCTATGTATGGCGAGGAGCACTTTAGAGATTTGGAATATGAGTGCTGCAAGAATGTTAGCAGGCTAAAGAACTGCGTTGTATCAACAGGCGGTGGCGCGCTCACATTTGAACGAAATGTTGAGGCTCTTAAGGAAAGCGGAAAAATCGTTTTTCTTGACGCAGATTTTGATGTGATTTGTGACAGAATAGGCGACAATACCAACCGTCCGCTGTTTCAGGATAAGGAAAAGGCAAGAGCCTTATATGACGAAAGAAAGTCAAAATATCTTGCTTGTGCCGATATTGTTATTGACGGAAATATGTCTGCAAGAAAGACTGCAATGGATATTGCCGATATGTTCAAATAATCGACAAAAAAATTTAAAAGTTGAAAATTTGAAATAAATGTGCTACAATGATTGCACTTTAAGTCATATTACCTTTAGATAAGAGGTGTTTCTTATTAAAAATACAAAAAATGATGAGCTTAATCATAATGTCCAAATGTGGAAGAAGTACCAAAACCTTCTAAAAGAGCTGACAATGAAAAATGTTAAGCTCAAGTACAGAAACTCTTGGCTTGGTATTTTTTGGAGCTTTTTACAGCCGTTGCTAAATATGGTAGTTTTGTCGGTAGTATTCGGCGGAATATTCGGCAAAAAGAGCGATTATATAGTTTGTTATCCTGTTTTCCTGTTCACAGGCCGTTTGCTGTTTAGCTTTTTTACAACGTCAACAAAGCAGGCGATGACCTCTTTTAGAAGAAATCAGGCAATTATTAAAAAGGTATATGTTCCTAAATATATGTACCCTCTAAGCTCAATTTTTTCTAACTTTGTGACCTTTGCAATTTCGCTTCTTTGCCTGATTGCAGTATGGATATTCTTTAGAGTTACAGGCATTAGCGGAGGTAGCGGATTATACATGACATGGCACGTGTTTGAATGTATTGTTCCTATGGCTTTACTGCTTGTGTTCAGCACAGGTGTCGGCTTGATTTTGTCGGTAATTTGCGTTTACTTTAGAGATGTTGAGTACATTTGGGACGTAGTAACACAGCTATTATTCTATATGGTTCCTATTCTCTATCCGCTTCAAAATATTAAGACTCCTTGGATACAAATCGTAATTAAGATAAATCCGTTGTATTCGATGATTGAGCTGTTTAGACAGAGTGTTCTTTACGGTCAGTGGCTGAGCTGGAAGCTTCTTACTTATGCAGCGGTAATATCGTTTGTAACACTGTTTATCGGCATTTGGTTCTTTAATAAGAAGAGTGACGATATTATTTTCCATCTATAAGAATTAAAGCATTGTACAAAGCTGTACAATGCTTTTTTTAGAGCTTATTTTCCTCTTGGTATTCCTTAGAAAACTCTGTGTTGATTTTGTCGGGGATAGGCACACCCATTTCAGTAATATTGTCGGGCTGAACAGTAGGATTGCTTACCCAGCCGGCATATCGGTTTGTAATGCTTGGGTCAAGACGGTATTTTTCGATATACGTTTTCTTTTTTTTAATCGTTTTTGACGGAATATCAAAATTATTCAGGCTGTTTATCGTTTGTTGTGGATATTCATTTGACTCTGATTTTTGCATAAATAAAAACTCCTCTCGGATTTATTTTAACCGAAAGGAGCTATATTAATTCATTAATAATTGTATTGCTCACTAACATTCCATCGGGTGTTAGTGCTATTTTTTTGCCTAAATCCTCTATTAATCCCATTTTTATAAATTGGCTGAAATCTTTTTTTATAAGCGACTTGTCAATGCCCTTGTTTAGCCTTAAGCCGAGCATAATTCTCTCTTCCTCGGTACCGCCGATTCCGTCATCAATAATGCTGAAATTTTTGTCGTAAAAAAATCTTTTTCCGCCCCAAAGCGAGTGCGCAGTAGCACCGATACCAAGATATTCGTTAAGCTCCCAGTACTTTAGATTATGCCTGCTTTCGTAGCCGATTTTTGAGAAATTGCTGATTTCGTATTGATTAAATCCAAGAGATTTCAGACTGTCAACAGTCTTTAGATACATCTGTGCAACTATATCCTCGTCAGCAAGCTCAAGCCTGTCTTTCAGCTCAAAGAATTTTGTGTTCTCCTCGATTTTCAGCATATATGCGCTGATATGAGTGACATTCATTCTGTCGATAAACTCAAAGGTTTCGTCAAGAGTGTTAAGCGTTTGCTTTGGAGTGCCGAGCATAACGTCAAGGCTTATGTTTGTGATTCCTGATTTTTTTGCATCGCCGATAGCCTTTGCGACCTCGATTTTTCCTGCAACTCTGCCGAGCGCAAAACGTTCCTCGTTCCTCGCGCTTTGCATACCGAGACTGATTCTGTTAACACCGTATTCGGCATATTTTTCAAAATCGCGTTCGAGATTTTTTGACGGATTACATTCAACTGTGATTTCGACATTTTTTTCAATATCAAATTGCGATTTCGATGCAGAAATGATTTTTCCGATTAGCTCAGGCTCTAAAATACTCGGCGTACCTCCACCGAAATATATCGTGTCGAACGAGCCGTTGTATTTTTTTATTTCATCAATAAGCCTGTCAACATATTTTTCGCTCTGCGATTTGTCATATTTCACGCTGTAAAAATCACAGTAAGGACATTTTGAGCGACAAAAAGGGATGTGGAAATATAAGCCGTTACTCATATAATCAC
>CALZMC010000024.1 GCA_945788455.1 uncultured Clostridia bacterium | reverse complement strand
TATCCACTATCCTGTTATGATAACATTTTAGTATAAAAATAAGGCAGTTCATTTGAACTGCCTTTATTATTTAGTTAATATTTTGAATATGTTGTGTAGTTACACTTTTTATCAACACATCTCTTTAGTGTAAATTTTTTACCGCTTTGTGTTACCTTAAGCGAAACTTTTTTCGGCTTAACATTATAGCAGGTATAGAATTTACAGGAGATTGTTCCATTTGATACGGACATTCTAATCTTAATCGGGTACTTTGTATTATTAGTCCACTTGAAATCCTGTGAACCCCAATAAATTGCAGCATCTCGTCCGAGTGGCACATAGGCAACACGTTGGTTGTGTTGATGACGTTCTGTAATCTTGACATTAGCCATTAATGCACAGTTAAACATAGTTGATGCAACCTGACAAATTCCGCCTCCTATGCCGTCCTGAGTACCACTGCCTGCAAAAATTGGAGCAGGCTTATAACCTTTCTTTGAGGTACGCTCGCCTACAACTCTATTAAATGAAAATGTTTCGCCGGGCTGAATAATTTTGCCGTCAATGGCTTTAGAAGCAATTATTAAATTTGTTGTTCTGTTAGCGTTATTTACATATTTACTTGAATAGCTTGCATATAAACAGCTATAATACGTGCTTAATATGTTGCTATACGCACCATAATGGTTTTTATTATCCGAGCCTGTTTTATAGGCTTGAACTCTGCAGGAATATGTTGATTTCTTATTTAAGTTCTTAATAGTATATGAGGTTGCTGAACTGTTTTTTACCCAAATCTTCTTTATATTATTCTTAAATTTCGAGTCAGTCGTGTAGCAAACAATATAACCTGAAGCACTTGTTTTGTTCCACTTTACAGTAACAGATGAGCCACTTTTTGTTACAGAATTTATGCTTACCTTTGAAGGATTTACAACGCCCTTCGCATAAGCATAAGCACTATATGTCGTAACATCCTTATTAACACGTTTAATGGCTCTGAATTTAAATGTATATTCTTTTCCAGATGACAAATTCTTAAATGTATATGAATTTGATTTAGCAGGAACTGCTGCTAAATACTTATATTTCTTGCTTGAGCTATCATAAATATAAACATGAGTTTCTGTTGCATTGGAAAATTTAGTCCAAGAAATAGTAACTGAATTTGAAGTAGCAGATGTTTGCTTTAGTCCTGTAACCTTACCAGGATTAATGGTAAATGTACTGCTTTTTGAAAACATATAATTTCCTGTACCTGTAACGGTCACAGTTGCAACACCCGGATTAACATTATTCTTGTAGGAAACCTTGTAAGTTGTATTATCAAGGGTTATGTCGCCATACTTTACAGTCACAGCAGGCTTTAATTCCTTACCATTATACGTTGTATTTTTATAACTTAAGGAAACCGTAGGTGAAATGCTTTTTGGATTTATTGTAAATTCCGAAACAAGCTCGCCTGAATAATTGCCGATACCTGTAACAATAACCTTACCTGTTCCTGCATCAATATTATTAGTATAGCTAACAGTATAATCAGTATTAGCCTCAAGAACAGTTGTACTGTTATAAGTAACAAAAGGCGTAGGCTTTTTTTCATATCCGCTGTAAGTATATGTATCACAATTAAGTTCAATAGTTGTATTGTCACTATTGATTTCTATCGGTGTAGTATCGGCAAATGCACTGCTTGAAAACAGCATTATTACCGATGCGATGACCAATGAAAAAACGATTGATAAGATTTTTTTCATTTTATATCTCCAAACAAATTATTTTTGACCGTAATAAGCATTAGCGCCGTGCTTTCTTTCGTAATGCTTATTGAGTAAATATTGCTCAATACCGATATTTGAATTCTCATCAAGAGAAGCAATTTTTTCGGTACGATGAGCCATCTTTGCAACCTCTTCAAGTATAAGCGCATTCTCTACTGCCTTAAACGGATCCTTGCCCCAAGTAAATGGTCCGTGTCTGTAAACTAATACGGCAGGACACTCATCGGGCTTAATTTTGCGTCTTGCAAATTCTTCAACGATAACCTTGCCTGTATTAAGCTCGTATTCGCCCTCAACCTCATCTTGAGTTAAGGCTCTCGCACACGGAATTGTACCATTCGAAAAGTCGGCATGAGTAGTACCGTAAGCATTAATATCTCTGCCTGCCTGCGCCCAAGAACAAGCCCAAGAGGAATGAGTATGAACAATACCGCCGATATCCTCAAAGGTACGGTAAAGCTCTAAATGAGTCGGCGTGTCAGATGACGGATTAAGGTCGCCCTCAATCTTATTGCCGTTCAAATCCACGACAACCATATCGGAAGCCTTCATAGTATCATATGGTACACCCGACGGCTTTATTACAACTAATCCTGTTTTTCTGTCAATAGCAGAAACATTACCCCAAGTAAGCACAACCAAATTGTACTTAACAAGCTGAAGATTAGCCTCGAAAACCTTTTTCTTTAATTCTTCAAGCATACAAATTCTCCTTACATACCAAGCTTATATGCTACATCATTGTAGAAAAGCTCTTTTCTGAAGTCGTTAATGTTTGTATCCTTATTGATATGAATAAATTCAATTCCCATAATCTCGGCAAAATCGCGCATATACTCGGCATTAAGTGAGTATGAAAGAACTGAATGATGAGCACCGCCTGCGTAAATCCAAGCCTCTGCTGATGTTTGAAGACAAGGAAGCGGTTTCCATAGTACGCCTGCAACAGGTAGCTTTGGCATATCATTTGTCTGCTCCTTACATTCAACATCATTAACTATCATACGAAGTCTGTCGCCCATATCAACAAGAGTAACAACAATTGCATTACCTGTCTGTGCCTTAAATACAAGTCTTGCAGGGTCTTCTCTGTCGCCGATACCGAGCGGATGAACCTGAATTTTCGGCTTAGTAGCAGAAATTGTCGGACAAACCTCAAGCATATGAGAGCCTAAAAGCATCTCGTTACCCGGCTCAAAATGGTATGTATAATCCTCCATAAAGGCTGTACCGCCCTCCATACCTTCAGCCATAAGCTTCATAACTCTTGTCATAGCAGCAACCTTCCAGTCGCCCTCTGCACCAAAGCCATAGCCCTGTCTCATTAAATCCTGAGAAGCAAGACCGGGTAGCTGTCTTAGCTCCTGCAAATCCTCAAAGTTAGTATGGAACGCACCAAATCCGCCTTCATCAAGAAACTTTTTTAGTGCAACCTCTTCCCTTGCCTGATATCTTACTGCGTCAATATTATCGGTATCAAGGTCATAATATTTTTCGTATTCAGCCATCTGGGCATCAATTTCTTCTTCTGTTACTGCGTTAACGAACTTAATAATATCGCCGACACCGTAGTGGTCAACCTGCCAGCCAAGCTTAATCTGTGCTTCAATCTTGTCGCCGTCAGTAACAGCAACATTACGCATATTATCACTGATTCTAAGAACGCGAAGCTTTCTGCTTTCACAAGCACCGACAGCAGCTCTCATCCAAATACCAATCTTACTTTGGAACTCTGCATCCTTCCAATATCCAGCAGCAACCTTAACGTGCTTTCTCATTCTTGCGTGAATATATCCGTGTTCTCTGTCTCCGTGAGCAGATTGATTTAGATTCATAAAATCCATATCAATATCATTCCAAGGAATATCACGATTATATTGTGTATTAACGTGCATATAAGGTTTATTTAATTCCTTTAATCCTGCAATCCACATTTTTGACGGAGAAAATGTGTGCATCCAAGTGATAACACCTGCACACTCGGGAGTGTTATTTGCATCCTGCATTACACTTAAAATCTCGCTTGCAGTTTTAACACAAGGCTTTGCAACAACCCTGCAAGGAAGCTTTGCACTCCATTCATTTGCCATTTCCTCGGCGTGTGAATTAATTTCGGCAAAAATTTCTGTGCCGTATAAATGTTGAGTACCGACAACAAACCAAAATTCATAATCCTTAATAGCCATAATTTTATCTCCTTAAATATTAGAAATTGCAGACTTTTCAACAATAAGTCCTTTTTTATAAAGCTCCATATATTTTGCAAATCCGACTGAATCCTTTTCGTCAGGCTTAACAGTCGTACTTTTGTAATTTGCAAAAACATTTTTATTAAGATAATCCTCAAGAGTCATACCGTTGCCCCTTACGGCAAATTGTGCCAAAACAGCCATACCCCATGCACCGCCCTCGCCTGCAGTTTCCATAACCGAAATCGGAGCATTAAGAGCACCTGCCATAAGCTTTTGACCGACAAGCTTTGTTTTAAACAGTCCACCATGACCTGTTAAGGAGTCGATTTTTACATTTTCTTTTTCTAAAATCTCCATGCCGATTTTTAGAGTAGCCATGGTTGAATAAATCTGTGCTCTCATAAAATTAGCAAGATTAAATTTACTGTTTTCACATCTCATAAATAGCGGTCTTCCCGCTGATGTGTCAGTAACCGGCTCGCCTGAAAAATAGTTATAAGAAACGAGTCCGCCGCAATCCTCATCAGCATCAAGAGCCGAGTTATAAAGCATATCGTAAATTTGTGGCTTTGTAAGCTTATTTCCGCTTATTTTTGAGAATTCAATAAACAGACTAACCCAATAGTCTAAATCTGTACAGCAGTTATTACAATGAACCATAGCAACAGGCTTTCCTGTCGGGGTTGTGACCATATCAATTTCTTCATAAACATTTTCAAGCATTTTATCAAGAACAATCATTGAAAAAATCGAGGTGCCTGCCGAAACGTTACCTGTTCTAACCGTTACAGCATTAGTCGCAACCATACCGCTTCCCGCGTCTCCCTCGGGAGGACAAAGAGGAATACCTGCCTTCAGCGTTCCTGTCGGGTCGATAAGCCTTGCACCCTTTTCGGTTAAAACGCCTGCATTTTCTCCTGCCAAAAGAACCTTTGGCAATATTGATTTTATATCAATGCCGATACTCTTCACTGCAGGGATAGAATTAAATTTTTTAATCATTTCGGCATCATAATCATTAGCATTACTGTCAATAGGAAACATACCCGATGCTTCTCCAATGCCTAATACCTTTTCGCCCGTAAGCATATAATGAACATATCCGGCAAGAGTAGTAATAAATGAGATTTTATCGGTATGCTCCTCGTTATTCAAAATTGCCTGATATAAATGAGCAATACTCCAACGCTGTGGAATATTAAAATGAAATAGCTTTGTAAGCTCTGCTGCCGCGTCTCCTGTAATTGTATTTCTCCAGGTTCTAAACGGCACGAGCAAATTATCATTTTTGTCAAAAGGAAGATAACCGTGCATCATTGCAGAAAAGCCGATAGACGCAAGATTTGAAATTTTTGTATTATACTTTTCAAAAACCACGTTATTAAGGCATTTATATGCATCCTGAAGACCGAGCCATACATCATCAATATGATATGTCCATATACCGTTTTCAAGCTTATTTTCCCAATCGTGACTTCCTGTTGCGATGGGATTTGCATTCTCGTCAATCAGTACTGCCTTAATTCTTGTTGAGCCAAACTCAATACCAAGGCTTTCTTTTCCTGTAATAATATAGTTATTCATAAATACTCCCATATAGTTATATATTGCAACAATTTACCACATTTATTTTATATTATAATTATACATATTACAAGTAATAATATATTACAAATATATTACAAGTTTCCTTTTCAAGCTTGTGTGTAGCTATTTCTTTTTTAACTCTTTTTAGTTGACTATGATTATATTGTTTTATTTATAATCTTTATCTTTACAGAAATTATTTAAGTTTTTACCTAATATTTTACTTATGAAAGGATCTCAAAAGTTTTTTCTATTTTCGGGACTGCTTGCTGCATCCCTGTCTTCAATATATGGTGCTGAAAAAAATAATGACAAGCCCAACATAATCTTTATATTGTGTGACGATATGGGTTATGGTGATCTTGGATGTTATGGACAGAAGTATATTAATACACCTAACATTGACCGTATGGCCGAAGAGGGAATGCGTTTTACTCAGGCTTATGCCGGTAGTCCTGTAAGTGCTCCATCTCGTGCCACTATTATGACTGGTCAGCATAGCGGTCATACTCATGTTCGTGGTAATAAGGAGTACTGGAATAATGTACCTATGATGAAATATGGTGAAAACGAAGATTTTACTGTAGTAGGTCAGGAACCATATGATTCTTCTCATGTAATCCTTCCTGAAATAATGAAGAAAAACTGGTATACAACCGGAATGTTCGGTAAGTGGGCCGGCGGTTATGAAGGTTCCTGCTCTACTCCCGACAAGCGCGGTATAGATGAGTATTACGGTTTCTTATGCCAGTTCCAGGCTCATCTTTATTATCCTAACTTCCTTAACCGTTACAGTGTATCTAAGGGTGATACAAGTACCGTTCGTGTTACTATGGAAGAAAATATCAAGTATCCGATGTATGGCGATGACTATAAGAAACGTCCGCAATATTCGGCTGATATGATTCATCAGGAAGCATTGAAGTGGATTGACAGCCAGAGCGGTGATACTCCTTTTTATGGTTTCTTTACCTATACCCTTCCACATGCCGAACTTGCCCAGCCTAATGACTCAATATTGAAATATTATAAGAAGAAGTTCTTTGTTGACAAGACCTGGGGTGGTAGTGAAGGCTCTCGCTATAATCCTGCAGAGCATACTCATGCTGAGTTTGCCGGAATGATAACACGTCTCGACAAGTATGTAGGTGAGATTCTGTCGAAGCTTAAGGAAAAGGGATTTGATGAAAACACAATTGTAATTTTCAGTAGTGACAATGGTCCTCATGAAGAAGGTGGTGCTGATCCTGCATTTTTCGGTCGTGACGGCAAGCTTCGCGGTTTAAAGCGTCAGTGTTATGAGGGTGGAATCCGCGTTCCTTTTATAGTACGCTGGCCAGGCAAAGTGGCTGCAGGTACAGTAAACGACCATCAGCTTGCCTTTTATGATATAATGCCAACTTTCTGTGAACTTGCAGGTGATAAGAAGTTCCCAAAGAAGTATATCAACAAGAAACTTGAAGGTGACTGTTTCGACGGTATATCTTTTGCTCCTACCTTGATGGGCGATGATGAATCGCAGAAGAAACATGAATATCTTTATTGGGAATTTCATGAAACCGACCAGATGGCTGTCCGCATGGGCGATTGGAAGCTTGTTGTAAAGAAGAAAATATTGATTACGTGCGGGCACAGGATGCAGTGTTAGATATGATACAGGCGACAAAGCGGTTTCTAGTTGAAGATTATGATCAAATTAT
>CALZMC010000023.1 GCA_945788455.1 uncultured Clostridia bacterium | reverse complement strand
TAAAGAGCGTAAGGACAAAGGTCTTTTTGTAATAGAAGGGGCTAGGCTTGTTTTTGATGTCCTTAATTCTTTTTATAGGGTTAAGACCTTTTTAGTAACCGAGGACAGCTATGAAAAATATAAGTCTCAATGCGATGAAATGATTTTACGCGCCGATAAGTCTTATATCATTTCGAACGATATTTCGATAAAGCTCAGCGAGACAAAAAGCTCACAGGGAGTTTTTGCAGTGTGCTATATGGCTGATAACAGCTTTACTGCCGAGCAAGGAAAAAAGTATGTCGCTCTTGACAATGTTCAGGACCCGGGAAATCTTGGCACAATTATCCGTACAGCAGAGGCACTCGGCATTGACGGTGTTTTAGTCGGCAGTGGATGTGATATTTTTAATCCCAAGGCTTTGAGAGCGTCTATGGGCTCAATGCTTCGAGTAAATGTAAACCAAATTATTGATTTAGAAAAAGAGCTTAATAATTTGAAGGCTAACGGCTTTATGATTTACGGTACTGTTCCCGACAGCTCTGCCAAGGCGATAACGGATATTGATTTTTCTAACGGCGGAATTTGTGTTATCGGAAACGAGGCTAACGGTATCAGCAATGAAATAAAAAATCTATGCAATGAGCTTATTACAATAAAAATGCTCGGTAGAGCAGAAAGCCTTAATGCTTCTGTCGCAGCATCAATTACTATGTGGGAGATGCTTCGATGAGTAAAAATGAAAGATATTGGCTGTGGCTTCAGTCTGCACTCGGAGAGGGTGCTAATATCAGAGAGCTGATTGATGAGTTCGGCTCTGCAAAGGAAATATATAATTCAAATATTTTAGAATGGCGAATGTCGCCGAACTTAACCTCAAAGCAAATTAATCGCCTTGAGGAGACAAATATAAATTCCGTTGATGAAATAATATATAATTGCCAAAATAATAACTGGCAGATAATTGATTTTGAGGATAGCAAATATCCAAAAAGATTAAAAAGTCTCATAAATCCGCCTGCCGTTCTTTATGTTGACGGAGAGCTACCCGATATTGATAGCCTTGCCGTTATCGGTGTTGTCGGCACTCGAAGGGCAAGTGATTATTCGATAAGAGTTACCCACATTATGAGCAGAGGCGTTTGTGATGCCGGAGGCGTTGTAGTAAGCGGCGGCGCGCTCGGTGTCGATACTGCCGCCCATAAGGGTGCGATTATGGCAGGAGGCAAGACTGTCGCAGTTCTCGGATGCGGACTCGGTGCAGGATATTTAAACCAAAACAAGTCGCTTCGAGATACGATTAAGCATAACGGCGCACTCGTTACGGAGTATCCGCCGTTCACACCTGCCGGTAAATATACATTTCCGCTTCGAAACAGAATTATAAGTGGCTTGTCTGTCGGCGTATTAGTCGTTGAAGCGGGAGTGAAAAGCGGTAGCCTTATTACTGCAAATTATGCTCTTGAACAGGGCAGAGATGTGTTTACGATACCCGCCTCCGTTTTGTCCTTGGATTTTGCAGGAACAAATAAGCTTATCGAGGACGGTGCCATGATTGCAACAAAGCCGATAAATCTTGTTCAGCCCTATGCCGAGAGATTTGATACGCTCGATTTGTCAAAGATAAAAACACTTGATGAATATATATGTGATTACAGCGACAAAAGTGCAAACGCACCCGAGGTTGTTGAGCCTGACTTTGATACAAGCAATGACGATAGAGAAAAGCGACTTGATTTAGAAAAGGAGTCGAATTCTTTGACGGGCGATTTAAAGCTTGTTTATGACTGTCTTGATAACAGCTTTAGTCATATAGATTTGATACTTGAAAAAACAGGTGTAAAGCCAAGCTCGGTAATTTCGGCATTAACACAGCTCGAAATTATGGGACTTGTCCAAAGCACCTCAGGAAAAAGATATAAAAAGATATAATTCTGAAAGGATTAAAGATATGTCAAAATTAGTAATTGTAGAGTCTCCTGCAAAGGCGAAGAATATTAAGGGCTATTTAGGAAAGGGATACGAGGTTATCGCTTCTATGGGCCATGTAAGAGATTTGCCTGCGGCAAGACTCAGCGTTGATGTCTCAAATGATTTTGAGCCAAAGTACGCAATCATTAAGGGTAAGGAAAATTTTGTTAAGGACCTAAAGAAGAAGGCAGATGCCGCAGATTATGTTTATCTCGCAACTGACCCCGACCGTGAGGGAGAGGCTATTTCATGGCACCTCGCAACATTACTCGATTTAGACCTTAACGAAAAGAATAGAGTAACCTTTAACGAAATTACAAAGAACGGTGTAAAAACCGGTATGTCAGAGCCAAGAGCAATTGACATTGATTTTGTTAACGCTCAGCAGGCGAGAAGAATTCTCGACAGACTTATCGGCTATAAGCTTTCTCCGTTCATTTCACAAAAAATAAGACGCGGTCTTTCGGCCGGCAGAGTTCAGTCTGTTGCACTTCGTCTTATCGTTGACAGAGAGGAAGAAATCAGAGCATTCAATCCCGAGGAGTATTGGTCTATTGATGCAAAGTTCACTAACCCTCCCGAAAGAAAGGCTTTCTCTGCCAATATTTACGGCAAGGACGGCGAAAAAATTAAGATTGAAAACAAGGAGCAGAGCGACAAAATTCTTGCCGATTTAGAAAACGCAGAATATGTTGTAACATCTGTAAAAAAGGGTAGCAGAAAGAAAAATCCTACTCCTCCGTTCATTACCTCAACATTACAGCAGGAGGCTTCTCGAAGACTGAACTTCCAGGCGAGAAGAACGATGAAGGCTGCACAGGAGCTATACGAGGGCGTTGACGCAGGCAGTCTCGGCACAGTCGGTCTTATCACTTATATGAGAACTGACTCTCTTCGTATTTCAGAGGAGGCAAGAGCCGCAGGTAATGAATATATCCTAAAAACCTACGGCGAAAAATATCTTCCAAAGAAGCCGAGATATTATAAGTCAAAGAGCAATATTCAGGACGGCCACGAGGCTATAAGACCGTCAATGCCGAATATTACTCCCGACTCTGTTAAGGATTATTTGACAACAGACCAGTATAAGATTTACAAGCTGATTTGGGAAAGATTTATTGCATCTTTAATGGAGGCTTGCCTGCAGGAAACAATGAAAATTGAAATTACTGCAAACGGATATATTTTTAACGCAACAGGCTATACAGTTAAGTTTGACGGCTTTACTGCTCTTTATGAGGAAAAGGTTGATGATGAAAAGGCTGACGATGATGCATCTCCGCTACCTGCTATGTCTAAGGGCGATGTTCTAAAGCTAAAGAGCATCTTGGGAAATCAGCATTTTACACAGCCGCCTGCAAGATATACTGAGGCGTCACTAACAAAGGCACTTGAGGAAAACGGAGTCGGCAGACCGTCAACATACGTAACAATTACATCAACAATCCTGAACCGTGAATACGTTAAGCGCGAGGGAAAGCAGTTTGTTCCGACTGAATTGGGCGAGGCTGTTACAAAGCTTCTTGAAGATAAAATTCCAAATATCGTTAACGTAAAATACACCTCAAAGATGGAGGGCGATTTGGATAAGATTGACAGTGGCGAAAAAGATTATAAGGAAATGATTAGACTCTACTACGATGAGTTTGAAAAGCCACTTGAAAAAGCAAAGGCAGATATGCAGGGTGTTAAAATTAAGCTAAAGGAAGAGGAGACCGATGTCGTTTGTGAAAAGTGCGGTCGCAATATGGTTGTAAAGGTCGGCCGTTTCGGAAAATTCCTTGCTTGTCCGGGATACCCTGAATGTAAAAACACAAAGCCACTTGTTTTCAAAACAACTGCAAAATGTCCTGAATGCGGCGGCGATGTTATCGAAAAGAAAACAAGAAAGGGCACATCCTTCTTCGGTTGCTCGAATTATCCAAATTGCAACTTTATGACTTGGGATACTCCTACCGATGAGGTTTGTCCTCGTTGCGGAAAATCATTATTTAAGAGACGCGGTAACGTTCTCTATTGTCCTGACACAGAGGGCTGTGGCTTTACAAAGTCTGCTGCAAGGAAAAAGAAAAGCGAAGATTAATTTATGAAATTTAAGGTTATTGGCGCCGGTCTTGCAGGTGTTGAGGCTGCTTGGCAGATTGCAAATGCCGGCTATAAGGTTGAGCTGTACGAGATGAAGCCTATAAAAAAATCTCCTGCTCACAAAACTGATATGTTTGCCGAGCTTGTATGCTCAAATTCACTCAAGGCGTCAAGGCTTGACAGCGCCGCAGGTCTTTTGAAGGAAGAAATGTCAATGCTCGGCTCACTTACTGTTCCTGTTGCGAGAGAATGCTCGGTCAGAGCAGGCGGAGCACTCGCCGTTGACAGAGATATTTTTTCAAAAACAATTACAGAAAAAATTAAGGCTCACGAGAATATTACGGTTATTAACGAGATAGTAAACGAGCTTGATTTTGACGATGACACAATTACTGTTGTTGCAACAGGTCCTTTGACTGACGATACATTAGCAAAGAGCATACAGAATTTGGTGGGCGACTATTTATCATTTTATGACGCCGCCGCACCGATAGTTATGGCTGACAGCGTTGATATGAATAAGGCATTCGGTGCATCAAGATATGATAGGGGTGGCGATGATGATTATATCAACTGCCCGTTCAACAAGGCCGAATACGAAAGCTTTATTAACGAGCTTGTCAATGCCGAAGGTGCTATCGTTCACGATTTTGATGTTTATGAGGGTTGTATGCCAATCGAAAAGCTTGCAAAAAGAGGCGTAGATGCGCCTCGCTTCGGTCCTATGAAGCCTGTCGGTCTTATTGACCCTAACACTAATCATAGACCGTGGGCATGCGTTCAGCTAAGACGCGAGAACTCAAAGGGCACGATGTTCAATCTTGTAGGCTTTCAAACTAACCTGAAGTTCGGCGAGCAAAAGAGAGTTTTTTCTATGATTCCCGGACTTGAAAATGCCGAGTTTGTCCGTTACGGTGTTATGCACAGAAATTCATTTTTGAATTCTCCAAAGCTTCTTGATGCCGATTTCAGCCTGAGACAAAACAAAAATATATTCTTTGCAGGTCAGATTACAGGCGTTGAAGGATATATGGAGAGTGCCGCGAGCGGAATTATGGCAGGCATTAATGCCGTAAGGCGCACGGAGAATAAGCCACCGTTTGTTTTGAATAACGACACTATGATTGGTGCATTGAGTGAATACATCAGTGACGAGAGTGTTACCGATTTTCAGCCGATGGGTGCTAATTTCGGTATCCTTCCGCCAATCGAACCGAAGATAAGAGATAAAAGAGAGCGATATATGGCTCTCGCAAAAAGAGCAGTTGAGTCACTCAATAGCTCTATTGAAAATATGTAGGATAAAGATATGAAAATTATTATTGATGCCATGGGCGGAGATAATGCTCCGCAGGAAATCTTAAAGGGCACAAAGCTGGCAGTTGATGAATACGGTATTGAGCCTATTCTTGTCGGTAATGTTGACAGGATTAATGATGCAATCAAAAGTGAAGGGATTAACCTCGATTGCGAAATAGTTGACACAAAAGAGATTATCACTATGCACGATGACCCAAGGTCTGTATTAAAGTCAAAGGCTGACTCTTCAATGGGTATCGGCTTTAAGCTTCTTAATGAGGGCAGAGGCGATGCACTCGTCAGCGCAGGAAATACAGGTGCCATAACTGTCGGTGCGACCTTGATAACAAAAAGAATAAAGGGTGTTAAGCGCCCTGCTATTGCATCAATTATGCCAAGCGCCGAAAAGCCGTTTTTGCTTATGGACTGTGGTGCTAATGCAGAGTGTCGAGCTGAATTTCTTTATCAATTCGGTCTAATGGGCAGTCTTTATATGAAGCATATTATGAAGCTTGACAGCCCAAGAGTTGCTCTCGCTAATAACGGCGAGGAGGAAACGAAGGGCACTCCTATGGTTAAGGAAGCTTATGAGCTTATGAAGAATGCACCGTATAATTTTATCGGCAACATTGAGGGCAGGCAAATTCCGTTCGGCGATGCCGATGTTGTTGTCGCTGACGGCTTTACGGGAAATTTGATTTTAAAGACATACGAGGGCGTTGCCAAGGTTCTTATGAACGGAATAAAGCAGGCCTTTATGAAAAATCCATTGTCAAAAATTTCATATCTCGGTGTAAAATCAGGCATTGACGATATGAAAAAGCAGTTTGATTATAAGGAGTACGGCGGAGCTGTTTTGCTCGGTGTAAAAAAGCCTGTTATTAAGGCTCACGGCTCGGCAGACGCACGTACATTTAAAAATGCAATCAAGCAGGCTGTATGGTTTTTGAATAACAATTTGATTGACGAAATAGAAAATGAACTAAAGGAAGAAAAGTAATGAAGGCTCTTGAAAAGAGAATAGGTTATAGCTTTAATAATAAAGATTACTTAATGGTGGCATTGACTCATTCCTCATTCGCTAACGAAAGACATAACGGCATTCAGTCAAATGAACGAATGGAGTTTTTAGGCGATGCGGTGTTGTCTATTATTTCTGCTGAATTTTTGTATAAAAAATACCCGAATATGCCTGAGGGAGAGCTGTCAAAGCTTCGTTCATCACTCGTATGTACCGAAAGTCTGTCGGGCTTTGCAAGAGAAATAAGTCTTGGCTCTGTTCTGTTTTTAGGCAAGGGCGAGATTAATACCGGTGGCGAGGACAGACCGTCAATTTTAGAAAATGCGTTTGAGGCACTTATCGCCGCGATTTATCTTGACGGCGGAATGGAATGTGCAAAGCAGTTTGTTTTGTCATTTTTAGAAAAGGCAGTAGAAAATCATAAAATCAGCTTTAAGGATTACAAAACGACTCTTCAAGAGGTCGTTCAGCAAAATCCTGACGAAAACGTTACATACGTTTTAGTAGGCGAGAGCGGACCTGACCACGACAAGCAGTTTGAGGTCGAGGTTCATCTTAATTCAAATGTAATCGGCAGAGGTAAGGGTAGAAGTAAAAAGAGTGCCGAGCAGGCTGCTGCAAAGGAAGCACTTACCCTAATGGGACTATGAAAAAAGGAAACATAAGTATTTTTGTGCCTCATCAGGGCTGTCCCTGTCAATGTAGCTTTTGTAATCAGCACACTATCACAGGACAGGAGAAGCAACCGACACCCGAGGACGTAAAAAAGGCTGTTGAGACAGCGCTAAAGCGCAGGGGATTTGAATATGAGATTGCGTTTTTCGGTGGCTCATTTACAGCGATTAACAGAGACTATATGATATCTCTTTTGGAGAGTGCATATCCTTATGTAAAAAATAAGCAGGTTAAAGGAATTAGAATTTCAACAAGACCTGACTGCATTGATAGGGAGATATTAGAAATATTAAAAAGCTATGGCGTAACGAGTATCGAGCTCGGTGCACAGAGTATGGATGACGAGGTGCTTGAGGCA
>CALZMC010000022.1 GCA_945788455.1 uncultured Clostridia bacterium | reverse complement strand
ACTGAGCCTTACCGCCAAGTGGCTGTTGTGTTACAAGGCTGTAAGGACCTGTTGAACGAGCATGAATCTTATCATCAACAAGATGATGGAGCTTTAGATAATACATATATCCAACAGTAATTCTGTTATCAAACTTTTCGCCTGTTCTTCCGTCAATAAGCTCTGTCTTACCGTCAAATACCTTATTTCCGTTTTCGTCAATATAGTATCCAATGTCAGCAAGCTCAAGACAATCACGAATATCCTGCTCGTGAGCACCGTCAAATACAGGAGTCATCATCTTCCAGCCGAGAGCCTTAGCGGCATAGCCGAGATGAACCTCAAGAACCTGGCCGATATTCATACGAGACGGTACACCAAGTGGGTTTAGAACAATATCAAGCGGTCTGCCGTCAGGTAGGAATGGCATATCCTCCTGTGGAAGAATTCTTGATACAACACCCTTGTTTCCGTGACGACCGGCCATCTTATCGCCGACCTGAATTTTACGCTTTTGAGCGATATAAACTCTAACTACCTTATTTACACCGGGAGAAAGCTCATCGCTGTTTGCACGAGTGAATACCTTAACATCAACAACGATACCGTACTCGCCGTGAGGAACTCTCATTGATGTGTCGCGAACCTCTCTTGCCTTCTCGCCGAAGATAGCTCTAAGCAGTCTTTCCTCTGCGGTTAGCTCTGTTTCGCCCTTAGGTGTAACCTTACCTACAAGAATGTCGCCTGAATGAACCTCTGCACCAACACGGATAATACCATCAGCATCAAGGTCCTTTAGGGCATCCTCGCCAACGTTAGGAATATCTCTTGTGATTTCCTCAGGGCCGAGTTTTGTATCACGAGCCTCTACCTCGTGCTCCTCAATATGAATTGAGGTATAAACATCATCACGAACAATCTTTTCATTAATAAGAACAGCATCCTCGTAGTTATAGCCTTCCCAAGTCATAAAGCCGATAAGAGCATTCTTACCAAGTGAAATTTCGCCGTTGCAGGTTGCAGGACCGTCAGCAATAACCTGTCCGTCCTCAACCTCTTGATGAAGAGATACGATAGGACGCTGATTAATACAAGTGCCTTGGTTAGAGCCTGAGAACTTAACAAGCTCGTATCTGTCAACCTCATTATTCTTTGTCTTAATTTCGATAGTGTCAGCATCAACAGAAATTACTGTACCGCCACGCTTTGCGATAACAACAACACCTGAATCGTATGCTGCCTTATATTCCATACCTGTACCGACAACAGGAGCAACTGTTTTTAGCAGAGGAACTGCCTGACGCTGCATGTTAGCACCCATAAGAGCACGGTTAGCATCATCGTTCTCAAGGAACGGAATCATTGCAGTAGCAACAGAAACTACCATCTTTGGAGATACGTCCATATAATCTACTCTCTCAGGAGGCAGAGTCAGGAACTCATCACGGAAACGACAAGTAACTCTTTGATTTGCAAATCTGCCGTTTTCGTCAAGTGGTTCGTTAGCCTGTGCTACAACATAATTATCCTCAACGTCAGCTGTCATATAAACAACCTCGTTTGTAACAACACCTGTCTCCTTGTCAACCTTACGGTACGGAGCCTCAATGAAGCCATACTCATTTAGACGGCTGTAACAAGCAAGATAAGAAATAAGACCGATATTCGGACCTTCAGGAGTCTCAATAGGACACATACGACCGTAGTGAGTATAGTGAACGTCACGAACCTCAAATCCTGCACGGTCTCTTGAAAGGCCGCCGGGACCGAGAGCTGAAAGTCTTCTCTTATGTGTCAGCTCTGCAAGTGGGTTGTTTTGGTCCATAAACTGTGATAGAGGAGAAGAACCGAAGAACTCTTTAATTGCGGCAACTACCGGTCTGATATTGATAAGAGCCTGTGGAGTGATAGCCTCATCATCATCCTGTGCCTGAAGAGTCATACGTTCACGAATAACTCTTTCCATTCTTGTAAAGCCGATTCTAAATTGGTTTTGAAGGAGCTCGCCTACTGCACGAATTCTACGATTTCCTAAATGGTCAATATCATCAAGTGAGCCAACACCGTGTGCAAGGTTGTTCAAATATGATACCGAAGCAAAAATGTCGTCTATAATAATATGTTTAGGGATAAGGTCATCACAGCGCAGTGCAATTTCTTCCTTTAGTGCGTCCTCATCATCGCCGCACTTTTCAAGAATTTCTGCAAGAACTCTGTATGAAACCTTCTCGTTAATGCCGTAAGGCTTGCAGTCAAAGCTAACATAAGCATTGATGTCAACCATACCGTTTGATGCAATCTTAATCTCCTTGCCATCTACATCAATGAATGCAAACATAACACCTGCATTCTCGATTTCAAGAGCCTTGACAACATCAATCTTCTCGCCTGCGTCAGCTAATAGCTCTCCCTGTGGAGAAATGATAGGCTGAGTTAATGTTCTTCCTACTAATCTGTCGCTGATAGCAAGCTTTTTGTTGTACTTATATCTACCTACTCTTGATAGGTCATATCTGTGAGCATCAAAGAACAAGCCGTCTAAATGAGCCTGAGCTGTCTCAAGTGTCGGTGGCTCGCCCGGACGAAGCTTCTTGTAAACCTCAAGCAAAGCCTCCTCCTGATTCTTTGTTGTATCCTTCTCAATAGTAGCAAGAATACGCTCGTCCTCGCCGAAGAAATCAATAATTTCGCTATCGGTGCCGAGACCTAATGCTCTTAGGAAGGTTGTGATATAAATCTTTCTGTTCTTATCAATACGAACATAGAACAGGTCGTTAGCATCAGTCTCGTACTCAAGCCAAGCACCACGGTTAGGAATTACGGTATTAGTAAATAATTCCTTACCTGTCTTGTCGTGGTCCATATTGTAGTAAACACCCGGAGAACGAACGAGCTGAGATACGATACATCTTTCTGCACCGTTGATAACAAATGTACCTGCATCTGTCATCCAAGGAAAATCTCCCATAAAGATAGTATTTTCCTTTACCTCGCCTGTTTCTTTGTTTACGAGTCTTGCTCTAACCTTTAGAGGCTTTGCGTATGTTACGTCACGAGCCTTACACTGAGCAATAGAATATTTTGGCTCATCATCAATAGAAAAATCAATGAAATCAAGAACAAGATTTCCTGTGTAATCTGTGATTGAGCCGATATCCTTAAATACTTCCTTTAGACCTTCGTCAAGAAACCATTGGTAAGAAGCCTTTTGCACTTCAATAAGGTTAGGCATTTGCATAACTTCATTGATTTTTGCAAAGTTCTTTCGTGTGGTGGTACCAAGCATTGTATCCTTCACATTTACCATTTTAGTCACTCCAATCTTTTTATTTGTCAAACGGTCAAATTCCGCGTTATTTTGACAGGAAAGCAGACGCTTTCTGTTTCAAAAACCGCTTGGATAAAAACCAAAACGCGCAAATTTTTCCATTATAGATGCTCATTAATATATAACAATATAAGACTTATGTCAAGAAAAATTTTAAAATATTTTCTTTTTAGTCAAAAAGTTTTTGTTCAACGGCTCCGTGTGTGTCGTATTTTTAGCAAAAAATCAATATATTTTCACAGTTTCTCATTGATTTAGTCTAATTCCTTTGTTATAATGATTTGCAGGTGAATATGATGAAAAGAATTAAAAAGATATTATCTATTATATTTTGTATATCAATAATAGCTTCAGTTTTTAGTGGCTGTGGCTCAAAGGATGAACTCATTGATTTTATCTATCCGTTCAATGCGGATATTACCAGCTTTGACCCGCAAATTGCGTCTAAAAGCGATGAGTTTTTGATTATCGAAAACTGCTTTGAGGGACTTGTTAGAGTTCGTGATGACGGTACGGTTATGCCCGGTGTTGCTGAAAGCTGGAGTGTTAGTGATGACGGCTTAACCTACACCTTCAAGCTAAAGCAGGGTGTTAAGTGGCGAATTAAAGAGGACAGCTCCATAACAGAGCTTATGGGCGATGATTTCAATCCCGATATTACTGCAAGCGACTTTGTTTTTGCACTGCAAAGAGCAGTATATTCCGTTACTGACGCACCGTTGTTTTCATCGGTTGCGAATATTGTTAATGCAACAAAAATACACAACGGCAAGGCAAATCTAAATCAACTCGGTGTAAAGGCTGTTGACGACTATACTCTTGAAATAAAGCTTAATAACCCTGACGATGCGTTCATAAATGTTCTTGACTCTGCTATTGCGATGCCTTGTAACGAGGACTTTTTTAACGCAACAAAAGGAAGATACGGCCTTGGTCTCGGCTACATAATGTTTAACGGTCAGTTTTATGTCAGCTCGATTTTAGAGTCATCCTACATACTGAAAAATAACAATATGTACACAGGCAGTACCCCGTCTGCTATCAGCGATATTACTCTTCGAATTATAAATGAAGACAGTGATATTCCAAAAAATTTAAAGAGCGGATACTATGACAGCGCGTATATCTCCGGCGCAGAATACAACGCACTTAATGACGACAGCATTACTGTCGAGCCATATACGAATAAGCTTTGGGGATTTGTTTTAAATAAAAACAAGCAAATCCTATCTAACAAAAAGCTACGCCATGCCGTATGCTTAAGTGTATCCCCCTCTACTGTTGAAAACAGTACATATTTAAAATCTGCAACAAGCATTACAACTCCAAGCTGTATTGTTGATAACAAGCCGTCAAACGAAATTCTTAATACTGTTGAAAAACCCGATTCCCAAAAGGCTATTAAGCTTTGGAAGGAAGGGCTTAACGAGGAAAGGTTTACATCTGCAAACCTAACCGTTATCGCAAGTGAGGATATGGCTGATATGGCAAAGCAGCTCGTTCAGGGTATTCAGGGTAGTATCGGCACTATCACAACCTACGGCGATGAAAATAAAATTTCTTTTTCACTAAAGATTGATATTTTAAGTCAAGAGGATTTTAACATTGCATATTCAAAGGGAGAATATGACATTGCACTAAAATCATTTACATCAACGAGCAACAGCGCAAGTGCATTTCTAAAGGACATCTACTCAAGCGGAATATTTACGAGCAATAACAACATAAAATATGCGATAAAAAATGCCGAAGGCACGGCATCTCCAAATCAAGCAGGCTCAATCAAAAAAGCCGAAAAGGAAATGCTAAACGACTATACTCTGCTACCTATCGTGTTTGAGTCCTCGTATTATGCACAGGCAAAGGGAGTCAGCGGTGTTGATTTTCATGCCGGCAGCGGAAAGGTTTGTTTTGTATATGCAACAAGAGAAAAGTAAGGCAGTAATAAGCTGGTGCTTTGTAGTTATTTGTATGGGCATAATCTTTTGGCTTTCATCAAGGACGGCAGACGAATCCGCAAGGCAAAGCTCATCTGTTCTCCAGTGGCTGATTGAACATTTAGGCAACATTGGTATATCGGAATTTATCGTTCGAAAAACTGCTCATCTTCTTGAATTTACAGGGTTATGCTTTTTGTTTAATGTAGCATTATACTACACCAGAGGTAAGGTCAGCCCGATTTTGTCAACTATACTTACCTCCCTTTATGCAGTAACCGATGAGGTGCATCAGCTTTTTGTTGTCGGTCGCTCGTGTGAGATTAGGGACTGGGCAATCGACACCTGCGGTGCAATCTTGGGTGCAGTCGGCACAATGCTGATATTTCTAATAATTTCCAAAATATCGGCTAAATCCATTGACACAGAAAGTATTTAGTTTATAATAATAAAATAATAAGTGAAAACGGAGGATTACATATTGAATGTTTTAGTTTATGATAACGAGGAACAAATCGGTATTGCTGCCGGTTATTATATGTGCGGTCAGGTTCTTGCAAAGCCTAATTCTGTTTTAGGTCTTGCTACAGGCTCAACACCTCTAAAGCCTTACAGCCACATGATTAAGCTTTTTGAAAACGGCTCTGTTGACTTTAGCAAGGTAACAACATTTAATCTTGACGAATACTGCAATCTTGATGTTAACGATGTTAATTCTTATCATCACTTTATGCACGAAAATCTATTTGACCATATTAACATTCCTGAGGAGAATATTAATTTTCTAAACGGTAATGCCGAGGATTTAGAGCAGGAATGCAAGGATTATGAAAAGAAAATCAAGCAAGCAGGCGGAATTGATATTCAGCTTCTCGGTATCGGCTCAAACGGTCATATCGCATTTAACGAGCCGAGCGACAGCTTTCAGCGTTGGAGCCACGTTGTTGCTCTAAAGGAAAGCACAATTAAGGATAACAGCAGATTTTTTGCATCTATTGACGAGGTTCCTACTCACGCTGTTACTATGGGTATCGGCTCAATTATGCAGGCAAAAAGAATATTAATTATCGCTATTGGCGAAAATAAGGCTAAGGCTATAAAACAACTTATTGACGGTAATGTTACACCTGAGTGTCCTGCATCGGTTCTTCAGTTCCACACTGATGTTACACTAATGCTCGACAAGGGTGCAGCTTCGCTAATCTAATCGGGAGGAATAAAAGTGGCAGATAAAGGTAAATTTTATATTACAACAGCCATCGCTTACACATCTCGCAAGCCTCACATCGGCAACAGCTACGAGATTGTTTTGACAGATGCCATTGCAAGATACAAAAGACTTCAGGGCTATGATGTATTTATGCTGACAGGCACTGACGAGCATGGCCAAAAAATTGAAGAATACGCAAAGGAAGCCGGCGTTACACCAAAGGCTTATGTTGATAAGGTTGCAGGCGAAATCAGAGGTATATGTGACCTCCTCGGCACGAGCTATGACGGCTTTATCAGAACTACTGACGAAAATCACGAAAAGGTTGTTCAAAAGATTTTCAAAAAGCTATACGACCAAGGCGATATTTATAAAGGCACTTATGAGGGTATGTACTGTACCCCTTGTGAAAGCTTTTGGACAGAAAGTCAGCTTGTTGACGGAAAATGTCCCGACTGTGGCAGAGAGGTTAAGCCTGCAAAGGAAGAGGCATATTTCCTAAAGCTGTCAAAGTATCAAAAACAGTTAGAGGATTTTATTGAAACTAACGAGAACTTTATTTATCCCGAGGCTCGTAAAAAGGAAATGCTTAATAACTTTATTAAGCCCGGTCTTCAGGATTTATGTGTAAGCCGTACTTCATTTAAGTGGGGTATCCCTGTTGACTTTGATGACAAGCACGTTGTTTATGTATGGCTTGACGCACTATCAAACTATATTACTGCTATCGGCTATGACCCTGACGGCTCAAGTGATATGTACAAGAAGTATTGGCCTGCCGATGTTCATATTATCGGAAAGGATATTGTTCGTTTCCACACTATTTATTGGCCTATAATGCTTATGGCATTAGGCGAGCCTCTGCCAAAGCAGGTGTTCGGTCATCCTTGGCTACTGTTCGGCGAGGACAAAATGAGCAAGTCGAGAGGTAACGTTATTTATGCAGACGACCTCGTTGAGCTACTTGGTGTTGACGCAGTTAGATACTATCTTCTAAGCGAGATGCCTTATGCATCTGACGGCTCTATAACTTACGAAACAATTATCGAGAGATTTAACTCTGATTTAGCTAATACATTCGGTAATCTTGTTAACAGAACTATCGCAATGCAAAACAAATATTTTGACGGCGTTATCTGTGAGCCTACCGACTGCGAGGCAGTTGATGATGAGCTAAAGCAATTTGCTATTGATACTG
>CALZMC010000021.1 GCA_945788455.1 uncultured Clostridia bacterium | reverse complement strand
GACGAAATAATATTTATGTCATCAGGAATTGAAAACGAGCTTTTAAAGCAAAAGATGTATGATATTTCAGTGATTATGGCTTCTTATCAAAGATTGATTGAAGACAAATATATCGACAGTGCTGACGAGGTTACTATTTTATATAATCTCATTTGTGATAAAAATTATTTTTCTGACAAATATGTTTTCATTGACGGATTTAGAGGCTTTGTTGCACAGGAATATAAAATACTCGAGCTCATTATTAAGGAGTCAAAGGGCTGTGTTATTACTCTGTGCACGGATAGTCCCGATAATAGCGACACATTTTCGCTCTTTAGCTATGTAAATAATTCGGCTAAAATCATAAAAAAAATTGCAGATAAGGCAGAGGTTGAATATAAAGAGCTATATCTTACTAAAAATTACAGAGCCAATAATATTGATATCGAGAATGTTGAAAGGTATATTTTCAGCGATTGTAGTGAAAAAACTAATGCCGAAAACATCTCTTTATATTCAGCAAAAAGCATTACAGACGAGTGCGAAAATGCTGCACGTGAAATAAGAAAGCTTTTAAGAAACGGAAACAGAGCCGGAGATATTGCGATTATTACAAGAAATCTTGATACATATAAGGAAGAATTAAGCTCGGTATTTAGGAAATATGAAATCCCGTTCTATAATGACGAGAGGCAGAGCATTAATTCTCAGCCGTTAGTTTTGTTTATAGAATATCTGTTAAGATGCATTTGTTATTCGTTTAGGTCAGATGATATTTTAAGCTTGGCAAAAACAGGCCTTACTCAGCTTTCTTATGAAGAGATTAATGAGCTTGAAAACTATGTGTTTTTATGGAACATTAACGGACTGAAATGGACAAAGGAATTCAGTAATTCAACAAAAGGCTTCGTTAGTGAAATTAGTAGCAGCGACCGTCTTGCATTAGATAAGCTCAACGAATCGAGAGTTAAGCTCATAGAGCCTATTGTTGCCTTTAAAAACAGCATTAAAGGTAAATCTGCGCTTGAGATATGCAAGCAAATTTACTTTACATTAATCAAGTTTAATGCAGACAAGAGAATTAAAGAAAAAGCAATTGAGCTTGCAAATCTTAACAAAATCGACCTCGCTGACGAGCAGGGGAGAGTTTGGGATTTAGTTATGGAAATTCTAAACGAAATGCCAAAAGCTCTCGGAGATGAGCCTATCAGCATAAAGGATTTTTCAAAAATCTTTTCACTTGTTATTAAAAGTGAGGATTTGGGAAATATTCCTGTCGGTCTTGACAATATTCAGTTTGGACAAGCAGATAGAATAAGAGTTGATAATCCAAAATTTGTATTCATACTTGGTGCAAACGAGGGCGTATTTCCGCAGGCTGTTTCAGGTGGAGGTCTGCTTAGTGAAAATGAGCGCAGAATTCTGCTTGATAATGATTTTAAGCTTTATTCTTACAGCGAAATATTAAATATTCAAGAGCAATTTTTTGCCTATAAAGCCTGTACAAGTGCAAGCGACAAGCTTTTCGTTTCATATATCGGCTGTGGCGGTCAAAACGGCTCGCCGTCAGAAATCGTCACTTCGCTTGAAAATATTTTTAATATTAAGGCGAAATCTATTGCAGATATTGCTGATATTGATTTAATCGAAACAAATCAAAATGCATTTGAGCTTATGAGCGAAAGATTTCTCTATAACAATGCGTTTTATTCGTCACTAAAGGAATATTTTAAGGACGACGACAGATTTCAAAAAATCAATGATTTGATTACTAACACAGACCTGAAAATTAAGGACAAAGGCCTTGCTACAAGTCTGTTTAATTACAATATGTATGTTTCTGCATCGCGTGTAGAGGATTATTATAACTGTGCATTTAGGTATTTTTGTAAGTTCGGTATTAATGCAAAGCCAAGAAAAAAAGCAGAAATTGACCCAATGCAAAGAGGAACTTTGATTCACTATGTTCTTGAGATGATTTTGTCTTCTGTCGGCAGTAAGGAGTTATCTATCCTCAGTGACAGTGAAATTAAGGCACTCGTTGACAAATACACACACGAATACTTTGTCAGTCAAATGGGCAATGCTGATGATTTGACGATTAGATTTATGTATAATTATAAGCGCCTGTCGAAGCTAATTTACAGTGTTGTAAAAAGCCTTGCCAATGAGTTTTCAGGTTGTGATTTTGAGGCAAAGGCATTTGAGCTTTCTATTGATAATGACGGTCAGGTTAAGCCTGAAATACTTAATTTAGACGATGGCGGTACTATTCAAATTAGAGGCTCGATAGATAGAGTTGATACATTTGAAAAAGACGGCGAGAGATTTGTCAGGGTTGTTGATTATAAATCAGGAAACAAGGATTTTAGTCTAAGTGACATAATGAGTGGACTTAATCTGCAAATGTTTATCTATTTATTTAATCTTTGTAACGATAAGAATTCTGCTCTTTCAGGAACGCCGTCAGGTGTTTTATATATGCACGCTGCCCGAAATATTTTTAAGTTTGACTCAAGGTCCGAGGCGGGCGAAAACATCTCAAAGGAGGAGGAATCCTCATTCAAGATGAAGGGTATTGTTCTGGCTGATGAGGATGGAGATATTCCTCGTGCGATGGAGAACGAATTACTCGGAAAGCATATTCCCGTAAAACTAAAGGCTAACGGAGATTTAACAGGAAAGCTTGCAACCTTAGAGCAATTAGGTCTTATCAATAAAAAAATTAATCAGCTTGTTTCTCAAATGGGACTTGAGCTTCATTTTGGAAATATCAGTCATAATCCTATAAAAAACAGTCATCACAAAACAACGTGTGATTATTGTGACTATAAGGATGTTTGTGCAAACAAAAGACTGATTGAAAACAGGGTAGGCTTGGAATTAAGCGACAAAGAGGTTTTTGAAGAATTAGAAAAGGAGTTTTGCAAAGATGCCACAGTGGACAACACAACAGAATAATGCTATTAATGCAAGAAACAGAAATATTCTTGTTAGTGCTGCTGCCGGCTCAGGCAAAACTGCTGTTCTTGTTGAAAGAGTAATAAAAATTATTACCGATAAGACTAATCCTGTTGATATCGACAGACTGCTTGTTGTAACATTTACCAATGCTGCTGCAGCAGAAATGAAATTTAGAATTTCAAAATCACTCAACAAGCTTATTAAAGAAAATCCAAATGACTCTTATTATAAGCGCCAGCTTTCAAAGCTGCCTAATGCAAAAATCACTACTATTGACGCGTTCTGCTCAAATCTTGTAAAAGAGCATTTTTATGAGCTTTCGATTAATCAGGATTTTTCACTTCTTGATGAAGGCGAGCTTGAGCTTTTGACCGAAAATGTAATAAGTGATATTATTGACGACTTTTTTAACAACGAAGAAAAGGATATAATCAGCCTTATTGATGCATTTTCAACACCGTCAAGTGACAAGGCAGTCGCTCAAATTATTAAGAATGTTTTAAGATTTATTTATGCTCAGCCATTTCCTTATCATTGGTTTGATAAGGCTATTGAGCTTTATAATCCAAATGTTGATTTTGAAAATTCTATTTGGTTTGAATACATAAAAAAAGAGCTTGAAGCAGAGCTAAACTATGCCTTGCAGTTAGTTGAAGAAAATAGAAGTCTTGTTGATTTCGGCGATGAAAAGTTAAATCAAAAATTTTTAGACGTCTTTAACGATGATTATACCGAAATCACAAGAATTAAAAATGCATTAGAAAAATCTTGGGATAGCTTTATAAAAGAACGCGAGCCTTCGTTTACTCGAATGGCAAGCTCTGCAAAGGCTGACAAATGCATTACCGAAAGGCTAAAGGTAAACCGTGACGTTTATAAAAAGATTATCATTGACGATATAAGCTCATTTAAAATTTCATCCTGTGACGATTATAGAGAAGATGTAAAAATGCTTTATGCACAGCTACTAAGCCTTAAAAAGCTTATATTGGCTGTTGATGAAAGACTTATGAGTGAAAAAAGAGAGCTAAATTCTTATTCTTTTGCCGATATAGAGCATTTTGCTATCAACCTATTGTTCAGTCTAAACGAAAATAATGAGATTGTCAGAACAAGGCTTGCGCAGGAATTATCAAATAATTATTATGAAATTTTAGTTGATGAATATCAGGATACAAACGAGGCGCAGGATTTATTGTTTTCCTACCTCTCTAACGGAAAGAATTTATTTACAGTCGGTGATATAAAGCAGAGTATATATCGCTTTAGACTTGCAATGCCTCATATTTTTAACAAAAAAAAGAAGCTTTATAAGGATTATGATGCGAGTGATTGCGAGCTCAACTCAAAAATAATTCTTGATAAGAATTTTCGAAGCAGAAATGATATTTGCTCATTTGTAAACTTTGTATTTTCAAACGTAATGAGTGAGGATTTAGGCGAGCTCAATTATGATAAAAATGAATACCTGAATTACGGTGCTGACTATAATGCGACAAATGTTTCCTCTGCACAGCTAAAAATTTTGACAGGAATTAAAGGCGAGGATTTTGACAGGGCTGAGGCGACCTATATCGCAAAGACAATCTGTGAGAAGATTAATTCACAGGAATTAATTAAGGATGGCGACACATACAGACCAATTAGGTATGGCGATTTTGCGATTTTAATGCGCAGTCTAAAAAGTCACGTTGACACCTATTCACAGGTCTTGGCTGATTTCGGTATTCCTGTTATATGCGACAAATCAACAAATCTTTTTGAAAATAACGAGATTAGAATTTTGTTATCATTAATAAGAGCAATTGATAATCCTACTCAGGATATTCCTCTCTTGACAACTATGCTCTCGCCGATTTACAGCTTTACTCCCGATGATTTAGCAAGACTTAGGATTGAAAACAGATATTCCTCGCTTTACGGAGCAGTTGTAAATTCGAATGATGAAAAGTCAAAATCATTTATTAGTGATCTTAATGATTTGCGTAATATCAGCGTTACTATGTCTGTTTCCTCGTTCATTAGATATTTAGTTGAGGAAAAGGGCTTTATTGCATTCGTCAATGCAATGGGTAATGGAGAGCAAAGATATCAGAATATTTTAAAGCTAATATCGTTTGCAAATAAATTTGACAACGGTGTTAATGTCGGTCTTACTGCTTTTATTAGGTATATTGATAAAATTTCTTCACTTGATAAGGGCATTGATTCTGCAAGCCTAAACGGCACCGGCGAAAATGCAGTAACTCTTATGTCTGTTCATCACTCAAAGGGACTCGAATTTCCCGTTTGCCTTTATGCAGGAGCTTCAAAGCAGTATAATAAAAGAGATTTATATGACTCAATTCTCTTGAATACTGCCTACGGTATTGGAATGAAATGTCATAACGAGGAGCAGTTATATCAGTATAACTCAATTCCTTATGCCGTTATTAAGAATAAAAACTTAATTGAGGGTATGAGTGAAAATTTAAGAGTATTGTATGTTGCTATGACAAGGGCAAAGGAGCAGTTTATTACCTTTATTACTGTTGATAGCTTGGAAAGTAAGCTAAAAAAACTGTCATCAATAATAAATAAAGGAAAAATCAGTCCCTACGGTTTAAGAAAAATCAATAATGATGCTGATATAATCCTGCTTTGCTCATTACTTCACAATGATGCTGAAGCATTGAGAGATTATATTATGTATGATGTTGAAAAGCAAATGACCGATTTCAGTCTTGATATTGATATAATGGACAGTATTTCGATACTTGAGAGTGAAACTAATATCAGCTTCGTTGATTATGATGAAGAAATTATTAAACTAATAAAGGAAAAGCTTTCGTTTAGCTATGACAAAAAGGAGCTTTCTCAGCTCAGCTCAAAGCTTTCTGCTTCCTCACTCGATGATGTTGACAGAGGCTTTGAATATATCACGTCATCTAAGCCGTCATTCTTGAATAAATCAGGTCTCACTCCTGCCGAGCGCGGTACGGCTATGCACGCATTTATGCAGTATAGTAATTATGATAATGCAAAAAATAATCTTGATGACGAGATAAATAGGCTTGTCACAAGCGGACTTTTGTCGATAGAGCAGGGAGACTCCCTCGATAAGTCAAAGCTATCTTCATTCTTTTTAAATAATGAAATAACTGCTTTGTTCAGTAATGCTGATAAGGTTTATAAGGAATTTAAGATTTCTTCATTTGTTGATGCAAGACAGGTTTATGGCATAGATTCGGATGAAAAGGTGTTAGTTCAGGGAATAGCCGACTGTGTTCTTGAGATTAATAATGAATTATATCTTATTGACTATAAGACCGATAGAGTAGATAATGAGAATGAGCTTTTAGACAGGTACAAAAAACAGATTTCTTTTTATAAATATGCTGTTGAAAAAACATTAAAAAAACCTGTTGTAAGTTCAATTTTATACTCATTCAGTCTCGGAAAGTGCTGTTATTATAAATAATTAAAAAAAAGACTTGCTTTTTTATGTTCCTTATGTTAATATATCAAAGCATAAGAGAGATTACTGTAAAGAGGTGAATGTAAATGAAAGACGGTCTTCATCCAAATTATGAGACTTGCACTGTTAAGTGTGCATGCGGTAATACTTTTGAAACAAAAAGTACAAAGAGTGAGTTAAAGGTTGATATTTGCTCAAAGTGTCATCCATTCTTCACAGGTAAGCAAAAGCTTGTAGATACCGGCGGACGTGTTGATAGATTCAACAAGAGATACGCTCGTAAAGGCTAATCAAATTCAACGGCAACGAAACTTATTTTTCGTTGCCTTGTTTTTTTGAGGTTATTATGAAAGAATATAAGACAGTAGAATTTGAAGGCTGTGACGAATTCATCGAAAAAAAATCGAGGTTTATCGGTTATGTTAAGCCTGTAAAAACAGTTGAAGAAGCCACAGAATTCATCGCTAAAATTAAATCAAAGCATTGGGACGCAACTCATAATGTGTCTGCCTACGTTCTTAGAGAAAATAATATTCAACGTTCATCGGATGACGGGGAGCCGAGCGGTACAGCAGGCGTTCCCGTTCTTGATGTTTTATTAAAGGAAAATTTAGTTGATGTTTGTGTTGTTGTAACACGTTATTTCGGTGGCACATTGCTTGGTGCAGGCGGTCTTATAAGAGCATACTCTCACGGCTCAAAAATTGCCGTTGAATCAGGCAATATTATCACTATGGCGCCGTGCAAGATAATGTCATGCTTAGTTGATTATTCCTTTTATGACAGAATGAATATATTGCTTACAGAATTTAATTCTAATGTTGAAAATAGCGATTTTGCTGATAAAATTAATATAACGTTTAGCCTGAAAGCAGATTTAGTCGAGGAGTTAAATTCAAGGCTTATTGAAATCAGTAACGGAAAATATTCGTTAAAAGAGCTCGGCGAGAAGTTTGCAAAAATATAATGTATATAATATGAAAAACCTGCCAATCATCTATTTGAAAGGCAGGTTATTATTTTGAGATTTTATAAAATATTTATTCCTATATTTTTGGTACTTACAGTATTTACAAGTATGATTATTCCGTCATTATCAACGGCAGAGGATATTTCCAATAAGGTTTTAAGACTGCATATTCTCGCTGACTCCGACTCGTCGTATGACCAAAAAATCAAGCTTGAATTAAAGGATTATTTTTTGCAAAATACAAAGGATATTTTTTGCGGAGAAACACTTGAAGAAAATTTGAAAATTGCAGTTGAAAATTCTGAAAGACTTGAAGAAATCTGCAACAAATTTTTAGAAAAGTATAAGACAAGTGCA
>CALZMC010000020.1 GCA_945788455.1 uncultured Clostridia bacterium | reverse complement strand
ATATAATGGCAAAGGGACATTGGCCGCCGTTAAAAATGTAAACGAGATAATAGCCGACGAACTCGTGGGGTTAAATGTTTTATAAAAGAATCGATTATAATAGACCGTCCCAGGTATCGACCTCTTTAGCCTTCATTTCTTCCTCGTCAAACCAGTGCTGTGTTACCGACTTGCTTTCTGTGAAGAAACGGTATGCGTCCTTGCCTAAGCAGTGTAGGTCGCCGAAGAAGCTCTGCTTATGACCGCTGAACGGAATAAATCCAACAGGTACAGGAATACCAACATTGATACCAACCTGACCGCCGTCAGTATGTCTTGCAAACTCGCGAGCATAATAGCCACTCTGTGTATAGATAACAGAGCCGTTAGCATAAGGGCTTGCATTCATAATAGCAAGACCTTCGTCAAAGTCCTTGCATCTCTTTACGCAAAGAACAGGACCGAATACCTCTTCGCTGCCGATTGTCATATCCTCTGTAACGTTATCAAAAATAGTAGGACCGACAAAGTAGCCGTTTTCATATCCCTCGGGAACCTGAGGATTACGGCCGTCAAGAACGAGAGTTGCACCCTCATCAATACCCTTTTGGATATCGGCAAGAACCTCGTTGTAGTGCTTTTCATAAGTGATAGGACCGAGACGGGTATTCTTGTCCCAAGCAGGACCGCAGTTAACTGTCTTAGCCTGAGCCTTTAGCTCTGCAACAAACTTGTCAGCGATAGACTCTTGAACAACAACGCAGGATAGAGCCATACATCTTTGACCTGCACAACCGAATGCAGAGTTGATAACACCTGCAACAGTTCTCTCAAGTGCGCAGTCCTCAAGGATGAGTGCGTGGTTTTTAGCCTGACAGAGAGCCTGACATCTCTTTCCGTTTGCGGCAGCCTTTTCATAAATCTTTAGACCAACAGGAGTTGAGCCTACAAAAGTGATACCCTTAACATCAGGATGCTCAAGGATAGTGTTAATCTCGTTTCTTGAGCAGGTTACGATGTTGATAACACCGTCAGGAATACCTGCCTCCTTGTATAGCTCGCCAAGACGCATAGCTGTTCTTGGAGTTAGAGACGCAGCCTTTAGTACCATTGTGTTACCGCAAGCGATACATACGGGAGCCATCCAGCCAAACGGAATCATAGCAGGGAAGTTTACAGGAACGATACCTGCAAAAACGCCCATTGGCTCACGATACTTAACAGTATCAAAGCCTGTTGATGCGTCCATTAAGCTTTCGCCCATCATAAGAGACGGAGCCTGAATAGCAAGCTCAGTGCCCTCCTGAGCCTTACCGACATCACCCTGAGCCTCGCCCCAAGTCTTTCCGTTTTCTTCACAAACGAGCATTGTCAGTTCGTCCATATGCTCAAGAATAAGCTCTCTAACCTTAAATAGAATTTGTGTTCTCTTTCTTGCAGGAGTTGCTCTCCAAGCAGGATAAGCCTTGCTTGCAGCCTCGATAGCCTCTAAAACCTCATCATTAGTACAGCAGGGAGCCTGACCTGTAACCTCGCCTGTTGACGGATTATGCAGGTCGTACCAAACATCTGTCTTTGAGTCCTTAAAGGTACCGTTTACAAAATATTTTAGCCTTTCCATAAAATTTACCTCACATAAAATTTTAACACATATATTTTAACATTATAATATATTAAATTCAATATCTTTTTCGTAGTTTTCACTAAATATGGCATACGGCATAAAATAGGAGTAGTGGGGTGATTATATGACGCTTTCACAAATGAAAGAAAATGATTTTGGACATATATCATATATTAACACCGAGCCGAGCTTTCTTCGTAGATTTTATGACTTGGGATTTATGGAGGGGCAATGCATCAGGTGTGAAAATATAGGCTTACTCGGTACGCCCATTGCTTATCAAATCAGAGGCTCAAAAATTGCCTTGAGAAAATGTGACGCTGACAAAATCGGAGTGGTATTGTGATTAAGAAAAAAAGAGTTATTTTAATGGGTAATCCGAATGTCGGAAAAAGCACGGTATTTAACGAAATAACAGGCTCTCATCAGCATACGGGTAATTGGACCGGAAAAACGGTTGGCTCTTGTGTCGGTAAATACGAGTATAAATATACCGAATATGAGCTGACCGATTTGCCGGGTACATATAGTCTTTTGGCTTCGAGCGAGGAGGAGCGAGTTGCACGAGATTTCTTATGCTTTGAGGATTATGACTGTGTTGTCTGTGTTGTTGATGCAACAAATTTGGAGCGAAATCTAAATCTTGTTTTGCAGGTGCTTGAGCTGACCGACAGGGTAGTGGTATTGCTAAATCTATGCGATGAGGCTAAAAAGAAAAACATTTCGCTTAACTGCGAAATTCTTTCTAAATCTCTCGGAATTCCTGTAATAAGGGCGACTGCCCGAAGCGGTAAGGGTATCAACGAGCTGTTGGAGGTTGTACATACAATTTCTAATAACACGAGAGTGAATAACAGTGCAACTATGTACTACTCTAATGCCGTTGAAGAGGCTGTTCATCAAGTAAAACGCGCCCTTAAATCAACGATTGATACAGACAAAAATTTGAGATTTTTTGCTCTGCGCCTGTTGGAGAATAATGACAGCTTTGACGAATCCTTTAAGGATAATTTCGGCAGGGATATTCTGCAAAAAGGAAGCCTAAGAGGTTCTCTTAATAATGCGAGAAAAAAATTAAATCAGCTTGGTGTTGACGTAGCAAAGGAGACGACAAGACAGATATTCAACCGTTCAAGTGAGCTGACAGGTCAGGTTGTATCAAGACTGCCGTCAAAAAAGGATAGGCGTGAGGCTCTGCTCGACAGACTGCTTTTGGGAAAGAAAACGTCAATACCGATAATGCTTGTGCTTCTCGGCATAATTCTTTGGCTGACAATTGTCGGCTCAAATTATCCGTCAGCACTTTTGCAGGAATGGTTTAACAGCTTTGAGCTTTGGCTTGGGGAGAAAATGTGCGAGCTTGGCATATCAAATACGATAATCAGCCTTGTTGTAAACGGAGTGCTACGTGTACTGCTGTGGGTTGTGGCTGTTATGCTTCCACCGATGACTATATTTTTTCCTCTGTTTGCTCTGCTTGAGGATTTTGGTATTCTGCCGAGAATTGCATTTAATCTTGACGGCGCGTTTGAAAAGTGCGGTGCCTGTGGAAAGCAGGCACTTACTACCTGTATGGGCTACGGTTGTAACGCAGTCGGTGTTACGGGTGCAAGAATAATCGACTCTCCGAGAGAACGATTAGTGGCTGTTATAACAAATTCGCTTACACCGTGTAACGGTAGATTTCCGCTTTTGATAGCGATAATCGGTATGTTTTTTTGTGGCAGCAGTATTTATTCTGCTATGCTTCTTTTGGTGCTTATTGCGTTTTCAATGCTCGTGACAATGGGAGTATCAAGAATACTGTCATCAACTGTGCTAAAGGGAGTCAGCAGTTCTTTTGTGTTGGAGCTTCCACCGTACAGAAAGCCGAAAATTATGCCTCTTATAGCAGATACGGTCAGAGAAAAAATACTGTTTGTTCTTGCGAGGGCAGTAGTTGTCGCAGCTCCTGCAGGTCTTGTGATTTGGGCACTTGCAAATATCAATATAAACGGCTCAAGTCTGCTTAGTATCATATCGGAATTTTTAGAGCCGTTCGGTCAGTTTATAGGCTTAGACGGAACAATGCTTCTTGCATTTATACTCGGCTTTCCTGCAAATGAGATAGTAATACCGATAGCCTTGATGATGTATCTGTCAACAAAAGAGCTTGGCGATTATTCGTCACTTGAGGCATTAAAGGGAATATTGGTCGATAACGGTTGGACTGTTACAACGGCGATATGCACGTGTGTGTTTTCTTTATTCCATTTTCCGTGTTCAACAACGCTTCTTACGATTTATAAAGAAACAAGGAGTGCCAAATGGACACTCCTGTCGTTTGTAACACCACTAATAACGGGTGTAATTATTTGTGCTGTAATCAATGCAGTTGGCAGTTTATTTTAGATATAAAACAATATCGTTTTGCTCTAAAGATTTTTTTACATCAATAATTCTTTGATTTGATGAGCCACGGAATTTCAGCGATATATCCTTTAGCTCTTCAACAAATTTTCCGTCAACAAGAATATCTATGAGAGACAGCATCTCGGTACTGATTTCGGTATGAGCTCTGCTGTCTCTTTTTCCTGTAATCTCCTCAAACGTAAATCCCGAATAGCACCATATATCCTTATTTGGATATTTTTCCTTGAATTTTTTTATGAAGGGCAAAAGCTCCCTCTGGTTTTCGGGCTCAAACGGCTCTCCTCCGAGCAGAGATAAGCCGTTAACCCAAGACGGCTCGCAGGAGTCTAAAATCTCGTTAATTGTATCATCATCAAACGTCATTCCAAAATCGAAATCCCATGTTTGTGAGTTAAAGCAGTTTTTACAATGATGTCGGCAACCCGAAACAAAAAGTGATGTTCTGACACCCTCGCCGTTTGCAATATCATTCTTTTTTATTTCGCCGTAGTTCATATTAATTCCCATAGCCTTTCCGGCTACAAATAGTTTTTTAAAAACTCCTAACACCTTATTGTAGCCGGATAAGGTGTATAATGGGAATTCAGCCATCTCAAAATTCCTATTGGAATTTTGGGTACCGCAACTGAGATACAATCGATATAGTGTGATTTTTTACACTATATCTCTTAAATCAATTATTTTAGTCTTGCCTCTAAACGATAGATAGGGCATCCCATTGATGAAAATTTATGCTCGTATTCGGTAACAATATTGCCCTCAAAGTCACTGCCATGCAAATCAAGTGAAATGTTAGACAGCTTAAATCCGCACGCCGAAAACTGCTCGAGAGAATACTCAAAGAAATGCATATTGTCTGTCTTTTGACATATAACTCCGCCAGGCTTCATAATTCGCTTAAAGATTTCTAAAAATCTTGGATTTGTAAGTCTGTGAGCGATATGCTTATGCTTTGGAAACGGACAGGAGAAGTTTAGATAAATCTCCTCAACAGTATTTTCGCCAATATATGAGGGCAGATATTCTGCCGTTCCGCAAAGAAAACGAATGTTATCAAGTCCCATTTCTCTTGCACTGTCAATGGCTAAAATAAGAACATTCCTGTTTCGCTCAACACAAAGAATATTTTTGTCGGGATTTTGCTGTGCAAAGGTACAACCGAACTGTCCCTTTCCGCTACCGACCTCGAGATATACAGGCTTGTCGTTCCCAAAAAGCTCCTTTAGGTTAATAATATGATTTTCATTTAGTGCGTCATTATAATTTAATGACTCGTTTTTCATTATGGTCAAGTAATCCTGTGACGAATCAATTCGCTCATCAAGATTCTTTTTTCTTTTCATTCTCATTTAGTTTCTCCTATTGTAACGGACAGGCTGTTGTGATGAATGGCTTTAATGCTCGTCTCCCAATACTGCGTGGGCGCACTTTATTCCGTCAACGGCAGCCGACACAATTCCGCCTGCATATCCTGCACCCTCGCCGCAGGGATATACACCTCGAATATTGCATTGATACAGGTCGTCACGCAAAATTCTTACGGCACTTGATGAACGCGTTTCGGGAGCTGTCAAAACGGCATCGTATAGGTTAAAGCCGTTTAGCTTCTTGTCCATTTCAACTATTGCCGATTTCATTGTAGCTGAAACCTTGCTCGGCAGACATTCGTCAAGATTTGTCAGCGTTACACCGGTAGGACAGGTTGGATTTACGTTTCCGAGAGACTTGCTCTCAATACCCTTTAGGAAATCTCCGACAAGCTGAGCAGGTGCCGTATAGTTGCTACCGGCAAGAAGATAGGCCTGATGCTCAATTTCTCGCTGATAATATATTCCTGCAAGTGCGTGGTCGCTTGGAAAGTCCTTTGGCTCAATGCCGACAAGCAGAGCAGAGTTTGCATTCTCTCCGTCTCGTGCAAGAGAGCTCATACCGTTAACAATGACGCCCTCCTTTTCGCTCGCAGCGGCAACAACTGTTCCGCCCGGACACATACAAAATGTGTATGCACCGCGCTCGTGAAGACCGTGACACGATAGCTTGTAATCGGCGGCACCAAGCTTTTCGTGACCTGCAAATCTGCCGTATTGTGCCTTATTGATTAATGACTGAGGATGCTCAATTCTTGCACCAACCGAAAACGGCTTTTGCATAATTTCCACACCCATATTATAAAGCATCTCAACAGTATCTCTGGCGCTGTGACCGATTGCCATAATAACGCTGTCAGCCTCAAGGTCAATCAGCTTTCCCTTATGAGAATATGTTACTCCGTGAACGAAGCCGTTTGCAGAAATGATTTTTTCGAGCTTACACTCAAGTCTAACCTCGCCACCGAGCTCTTCAATTTTCTTTCTTATATTTTTTACGACTATAACAAGTCGGTCTGTTCCTATATGAGGCTTTGAGGAATATAGGATTTCCTCGGGTGCGCCTGCCTCGTACAGCTCATCTAACACCTTTTTTATGAACGGACTTTTGATACCTGTTGTGAGCTTTCCGTCACTAAATGTACCTGCACCGCCCTCGCCGAACTGAACATTTGACTCCTCGTTTAGCTCTCTTGTTTTCCAAAATTTGTTTACATCTCTTGTTCTTGTATCGACATCTGTGCCTCGCTCAAGGATAATGGGACACAGACCTGCCTCGGCAAGAATAAGTCCTGCAAGCATACCGGCAGGACCGAAGCCGACAATGATAGGTCTAAACGCGCTTTTTCTGTTGTTTGAAGGTAGCTCGTATTTGTACGGTGTTACAAGCTGTACCTTGTTCGACTTGCATTTTGATACAATTTGGTTTTCGTCAAGTGATATTTCAACATCAACGCTGTATGTGAAATGAACGTCATCCTTTTTTCTTGCATCAATGCTCTTTTTGAATATCTTTAGCGTGTCGATATATTTTTCGTTGATTTTAAGTGTCTTTGCTGTCTTCTTTTTCAGCAAATCCTCGCTGTCATCAAGTGATAGCTTGATTTCGTTAATTCTTATCATTTTTTATCCTTATTGTTTTGTCTTAATTTATATACATTATATATTCGCAATATTATCGGCAACCCTAATACCGCTGTACCAAGCGTGATTTAGGTTGTATCCTCCACACATAAACTGCTTGTCCAAAACCTCGCCGCAGGCATAGATATTATTTACAAGCCTTGACTCATAATTGCAAAATTCGTTGCAATCGGCACCACCGCCGCTGATTTGTGCAAAGTCAAAGCCCTTTGTGCCTGTGATAATCAGCTTCCATGATTTAGCATATTTAACTGCTTTTTTTAAATCTCCGTTTGCTTGGGTTGAAATAATGCTTGAAAGCTGTGAGCCTAAAATCCCCTTTAGCGACTTATACTTATTTATGTAGTCGGTTAAATCAGCCTCGCTCATATCGGGAATTAAATCCAAAACTGCGTGACATTTTTTTGGATTATTCAAAGCGAAATTTTTGCTGACTATATGTGACAGGTTCATTGTAACAATTCCCGAAAGTCCATAGTCGGTAAAAAGCACCTCGCCGTATTCGCTTTCTACAGTCTTATCGTCCAATAGGATTGACATATTGCATTTTACTCTGTGTCCCTTTAAGGCTCTTGGATATTTGCTTGATGATGTCAGCTGAACAAGAGCAGGGTAGAGAGGAGTGATAGTATGACCGAGTGATTTTAACAGCTCAATGCCACTTCCGTTTGAGCCGAGATTTTTCTGTGCCGTTGCGCCTGTTGCAATAACAATATTGTCAGCCATAAAA
>CALZMC010000019.1 GCA_945788455.1 uncultured Clostridia bacterium | reverse complement strand
GCTGACACATAATATTATTTTAAACAATACATGCGGGCGAATGGTATTCGCCCCTATGGAATTTGGTTAATGCATAATATTGTAGGGGCGGATATTATCCGCCCGTTTTAATTGTTTCATTAATATTATTGTTATAATATATTGTAGGGGATTCGTTTGCGACTGCTCGCAGTGCGAGATGAAAGGAGCAAAAAGAATTGGCTGTGGTCAAAATTTTAGAATTGATTTATCAATGAATAAAATTTTGGGTACCACAACCGGATAATATCCACCTCCACAATAATTTAAAATTAGATTATTTAAAAACTGCATTTTTCAAACGACAAAGGCTCTCATTGTAAAGAGAGCCTTGTTTTATTATTTTGAGTTAAGATTTTGTTGCTCTTGCTTTAACCCTTTATTTACATACGCAAACATCACGCAAGCCACGATAACGCACACAACATCGGCGATAGGCTGTGACCAAATAATGCCCTCAAGTCCGACAAATCTATTTAGGATAAACAGCAGAGGAATATAAATAAATCCCTGTCTGCCTACCGAGAGAACAAGGCTGTTTCCACCTTTTCCCATGCCCTGAAATGCAAAGTTCAAAACAAACATAATGCCGATAATAGGACCGCTGCTCATAATCGCAGTAAGCATTTTTACACCAAGCTGGACTACAACTGCGTCATCAATAAACATATTGATAACCGTTTTTCTAAACAAGATATAGAACACCGTCATCGAGATACCTATAATAACATTACACATAATGCTAAAGCTCATACATTTTCGCATTCGCTTATAATTCTTTGCGCCGTAGCAATAGCCGATAAGCGGTTGAACGCCCTGCGCCAAGCCTATCTGGAGCATAACTACGAGCAGATTTGCCTTCATTGCAATTCCCATAGCTGCAACTGCGCTGTCGCCGTACTTTACAAGAACAATATTTACAATAATATTAGAAAGCGTCATCAAAAGATTATTCAAGCACGCAGGCATACCGACACCGATAACTCCGCGAGCGATACCCTTGCCTATCGTATATCTTGCAGGAGTTATGCTCAAAATACTCTTGCCCTTTAGAAAATAAATGAGAAAGAACAAAACAGAGCAGACATTTCCGATAACTGTCGCAATAGCGGCACCCGCCACGCCAAGTCCAAGGCCGAACGGCAAGGCGATACCGAAAACCTTATCTTTGCTGTGAAGAATAAATATCGGGTCAAGTATAATATTAACAACCTGACCTAATACCATACCAAACATTGATGTTTTTGCACCGCCCTCGCCGCGAACAAGATTGCCGACTGTGATGGCAGTAACAACGAACGGTGCACCGATTGCGCACCACTTTAGATAATCAATCGCAAAATCAATAGTGTTGTCGCTCGCGCCGACTAAATACAGCAGAGGTCTGTTAAAAATCATATAGATAACGCTCATAATCACGCCTGCGATAATGCCTGTGTAGATACAAAAGCTACTAATCTTTTTTACTCTGTCCTGTCTGCCCTCGCCGAGTGAACGGCTGACAAACGCGCATCCGCCAACACCGAAAAGATTTCCTATCGCAAGAAAAATCAAAAACAACGGCATTGATACCGATACGGCAGCTACCTGATTACTGTCGCCCGTTTGACCGACAAAAAATGTGTCGGCAAGATTATATACTATATTAATAAGCATACCGAGCATACTCGGAATAGCCATAGTGGCAACTGCTTTTTTTACACTGTAATCCTCAAAAACCTTTGTATTATCTCTCATTTTTACCTCAAATAAGCTCTGATAAATTTACAAAATCATCCATGGTAAGCTGTTCTGCCCTGACCGTTGGAGCAAGCCTAAGCTCCTCAAACGCAGACATAAGTTTATCCTTTGGAACACCCATAGTATTAGAAATACTGTTGAGCGCAGTTTTTCTTCTCTGATTAAACGCGCACTTCACAAGCGAAAAAAACTTCTTCTTGTTCTTGATTTCGTAGGGCTGATTTTTTCTCAGCTTCAGCCTTATAACAACGCTGTCAACCTTTGGGCTCGGCATAAAGCAGTCACGAAGAACATCAAACAAAATTTCGCTCTCGGCATAATAATTTACTGCGACAGTAACTGCGCCTGCCTCACGTGTACCGACCTCGGCACAAAGGCGCTCGCCTGCCTCCTTTTGTACCATAACAACAATCTCGTCAATCGGAAGCTCGCTTTCGAGCAAAGTCATAATTACCGGAGAGGTTATATAATAAGGCAAATTTGCGCATACCTTTATAGAGGTGCAGTCGCCAAGTCGTTCCTCAATCAGCCTGTGCAAATCTGTTTTCATAACATCGGCGTTAACAATCTCAAGATTGTCACAATCTGCAAGCGTTTCGTCAAGCACGGGCATAAGACGGGTGTCAAGCTCAATGCACACCACCTTCTTCGCAACTCGGCAAAGCTCCTTTGTCAAGACACCGACACCTGCGCCGACCTCGATAACGCCTGTATTTTCGTCAGCGTTAAGGCTGTCAGCCATAGCAGGACACACGTCAGGGTTAATCAAAAAGTTTTGACCGAGTGCCTTTGAAAAGGTAAAGCCGTGCTTTGATAATATTCTTTTTACGGTGTTAATATCGCATAAATTCATACTCTTGCGCTCCGTTTTGTATTTTCAATTCGCTTATTTTAACACATTTACAAATTGTTTACAATAAAAACTTGACAAAAAATATTTTTGTGACTAAAATAATCGTTAGCCGACTATGTTTAGCCGACTAACTATGATAAATAAGGAGAAACGCATTGATAAAAAAAGAGATTACACCACCGCCTAAGGGAATGATAGGACCGCGAGTTGTTCATCTTTCAAAGCAAATTCGCAAGGTGTTCAACGAGGCAGTTATCGAGCAGGGACTGTTTTCAGGTCAACAGGATATTCTTATTAATATAGTAGAAAACGAGGGCATCACTTTAGGCGCTCTTGCCCATAGACTTCGGGTTGCTACTGCTACTGCGAGCGTATCTGTAAAAAGAATGGAAAAGGCAGGCTTTATCGTAAAAAAAGAGGACGAAAGCGATGCTCGTATTATTCGCCTTTATCCGACAGAAAAAGCGAAAGAGGCTCCTGAAAAAATCAAGGAGCATATGGACTCGCTTGAGAGTGTTATTAGCAGGAATATGACAAATGAGCAGGTTTATGAGCTGTCAAAGCTTCTTGATCTTGCTATTAATAATATGGAAAAGGAGTGTGGAAATATTGATTAAAAAGCTGTCAAAATATATGAACGGTCTGTGGCTGCTTGCACTTGTCAGCGCAGGCGGTATGGTCGTTGAGGCTATTTGCGAGCTCGCTATGCCAACGCTCGCAAACTCAATATACAATATGGTCTCGGCATCAGCTGACCCCGACTTAACAAAAAAGCAGGTGTTAATCTACGGTGCATTTATGCTTCTGCTTGCCGTTATCGGTCTGTGCGGAGGTCTTGCAACAATGAAATCGTCTGCAATCGTCAGTCAAAGCTTTGCGTACAGACTGCGAAACGATATGTTTAAGAAAATCAGCTCATTTTCATTCAAGAACATTGACGATTTTTCAACAGCATCACTAACAACAAGAATGACAAATGATGTCACAACGCTTCAAAACATTGTTATGATGTCACTGCGAATGCTTGTAAGAGGTCCTGCTCTGCTAATCGTATCAGCCGTTTTTGCCGTAAAAATTAATCCGGGAATGTCGGCAATGCTTCTTGTTCTGTTACCTATTATAATAGTAATAGTTGTACTTGTACTGAAATTCGGCTTTCCGATGTTTCAAAAAATGCAAAAAAAGATTGACAAAATCAATCAGGTTGTTCAGGAAAATCTTATCGGCATAAGAGTTGTTAAGGCATTCGTTCGTGAGGACCACGAAAAAGAAAAGTTTCACAACGCAAGTGACGACCTTACAAAGCAGGGTGCAAAGGCATCGGGACTTATCGTTACCGTTATGCCGATTATGATGCTTTTGTTCAATGTTGTAATAATATTTGTATATTACAAGGGCGGTCTTGATGCGAGCAACGGCATTATGCAGGTCGGTCAAATTTCTGTTTTTGCATCTTATGTTACTCAAATTTTGATGAATTTAATGATGATTTCAATGATGCTTTTGATGGTAGCAAGAGGTAAGGCTTGCGGCGACAGAGTTGTTGAGGTTTTAGATGCAAAAATCGACATCACAAATCCCGAAAACGCATATCTCCCGACAGAGCCAAGGGGCAACGTTGAGTTCAAAAACGTATCATTCAAATATAACACCGAGTCGCACGGCGATAATATTCTTGACAATATCAGCTTCAGCGCCAACGCAGGCGAAATAGTCGGTATCGTTGGAGGAACAGGCTGTGGAAAATCAAGCCTCGTTAACTTAATTCCAAGACTGTACGATGCTACGAGCGGAGAGGTTTTAATTGACGGAGTTAACGTTAAGAATTACGACCTAACTGCTCTGCGCGATATGATTGGTGTTGTGCTTCAAAAGAATGTTCTTTTTACCGGCACAATCAAGGAAAATATTCGTTGGGGCAAAAAGGACGCTACCGATGAAGAAATTGTCAATGCCTGCAAGGCATCACAGGCGCACGAATTTATTTTGACACAGCCACAGGGCTATGACACGGTTCTCGCTCAGGGCGGACTTAATCTTTCGGGCGGTCAAAAGCAGAGACTGTGTATCGCGCGCGCTATGATTAAAAAGCCGAAAATCCTAATTCTTGATGACTCGACAAGTGCCGTTGACACGGCTACCGAGGCAAAAATCAGAGAAAGCTTTTACAGCGACCTAAAGGATACGACAGTATTCATTATCGCACAGAGAATAAGCTCTGTTAAAGATGCCGACAAAATCATCGTTATGGATGACGGCGAGATAAGTGCAATCGGAAATCACGATGAATTATTAGAAAATAACGAGATTTATCAGGAAATCTACAAGACTCAGCAGAAGGGAGTGAGTGAATAATGCCTCCAATGGGACCACCGGGTGGAAAAGGCGATTTTAAAAAGCCTAAAAACGCAAAGCGTACATTCGGCAGAATTTTAAAATATATGGGCAGAAGCAAGGTACTGCTACTGTTAGTATTCATAATGCTTGTTCTTGCAACGGTCTGCTCAATCGGTGCATCATACTGTCTAAAGCCTATACTTGACGGTATCGAGGCATCACTCAAGGCAGGAACATTCAAAACGCAGGGCGTTCAGGTTCTTGTTTCAAACCTCGGACTGCTTGCATTACTGTATATCGGCGCGGCATTATTCAGCTTCGGTCAAAGCAAAATTATGGTTAAGGTTGCATACAAGACAACAAACCTTATCAGAAAAGACCTTTTTGACCATATGCAGACGTTACCGCTCAGCTATTTTGACTCTCGTACTCACGGCGATATTATGAGTAGCTATACAAATGATATAGACAATGTTCATATGATGCTCGAGCAATCTATGGTACAGCTCATATCGGCAGTATTTACATTTATCGGTATCGTTGTCGCAATGATAAGCCTAAGCCCTGTTCTTTTCGGTGTTGCGCTAATCTTCCTGTTTATAATGGTAATAAGCGTATCAAAAATCGGAAAGCAATCGCGAAAATACTTTAGACTTCAGCAACAAAATCTCGGCGCAATGAACGGTACAATCGAGGAGTCTATCGAGGGACTGAAGGTTGTTAAGGTGTTCAACCACGAGGAAATCACTAACGAGGACTTCGGCAGGACTAACGAGGAATTCAGAAGAACTGCAACGAATGCAAGCTTCTTTTCCGGCATTATGGGGCCCTGCTCAACAGGTATTAACAATGCGTCTTATGCAACTATCGCGCTTGTCGGCGGTATTCTTGCGCTGACAGGAAAGCTCAGCATCGGTACATTCTTTACCTTCCTAAGCTATTCAAAGCAGTTCACTCAGCCTATTAACCAAATCGCAAACCAAATGAATACGATTTTTTCTGCGCTTGCAGGTGCCGAAAGAGTGTTCGATATTATGGATATGCCGTCAGAGGTTGATGACGGAACAGTAACATTAAGTGAAGAAAAAACCGATAACGGCACAAAATGGTACTGGATTGACGGCGACAGAAAAATCCCTGTTGAGGGCAACGTTGTGTTCAAGGACGTAAGCTTCAGCTATGTTCCCGAAAAGCAGGTGCTAAAGGATATTAACCTATACGCAAAATCAGGTCAAAAGATTGCGTTTGTCGGCTCAACAGGTGCAGGCAAAACTACTATTACAAATCTTATAAACAGATTTTATGATATTCAAGAGGGCATAATAACATACGATACTATTGATATTAAACGTATAAAAAAGGCCGATTTAAGAAAGAGCCTTGCGATTGTTCTTCAGGATACTCATATGTTTACAGGCACTATTATGGACAACATTCGCTACGGCAGGCTTGATGCAACTGACGAGGAATGTATCGAGGCGGCAAAGCTGGCGTCTGCCCACTCGTTTATCAGACGACTGAATGACGGCTACAACACCGTTATTTCGGGAGACGGCGAAAATCTGTCACAGGGACAAAGACAGCTTCTTGCTATCGCACGCGCTGCCGTTGCCAACCCGCCGGTTATGATTTTGGACGAGGCGACAAGCTCAATCGACACTCGCACCGAGCTTCACATTGAGCACGGTATGGACAGACTTATGATTGGCAGAACAGTATTTGTTATCGCCCACCGTCTATCCACCGTTCGTAATTCTAACGCAATTATGGTGCTTGAAAACGGCGAAATTATTGAGCGCGGCGACCATAATGATTTGATAAACCTAAAGGGCAGATATTACGAATTATGCACAGGCAAGGCAAAGCTGAGTTAATATCAAAAAAATCATATTGCCTTATTTTGTGTAAAAATCATAGATTTTCGGTTTTATACACAACGTATAGTAGTTTAAAAAAATATTTATTTTTTATCAAAAAAACTCTTTACAAATCACAGGCTTAATGCTATAATCTATGTATATTCGTATGATAATTTTTATTAATGAGGTGCAAGATATGAAAAAGATTTTATCAGTTCTCATCGCTGTTATGATGACAGTATCAGTTTTAGCTATTTCTTCAGTAGCTGTTGCTGCTCCAAGTCCAAGTGGCGTTGTAGTAGCAAACCCATCACTATGTGTTAACGGTGTTCCTAACGACACAGACGTAAGCTACACTCCTGATGCAGCTGACCCAACTATCATCACATTCAAGTACACCGGCGAGGGTACTCTAACAGGTTGGGAGACAAACCTTGAGGACTTAGGCTATGTTGAGGGTACAGACTTCACTCTAACAGAGAATGCTGACGGTTCACTAACAGTTAAGTTCATCAGCGCAGCAGCTCTTGCTGATTTCAATAACGGTGACGTTATCGTTGACGCTATCGTTGATTTTGATGTTGAGCCGGCTGAGGAAAATGGCTCAAACAAGTCTCCAAGCACAGGTATTGCTACAGCAGCTATCGCAGGTAGCATCGCAGTTGCAGGCGCAGGCTTTGCAGTTCTATCAGCTACAAAGAAGAGAGACGCTGAGTAATCAATAAATTAATTAAAAGCCTGTTTACCGTTCGGTAAACAGGTCTTTTTACTGTAAGGAGAATTATTTTGTCAAATCTTGAAAATCAAAACGATAACGAAAATCTTCAGCAAAACAATAATACTGCTGAAAAGAGCAATATTATCGAGTCAACAGACAAAAGTAATAATACCGACACAAGCACAGGAGAAAATAACGGTGCCGTAAATAACGGCAACAAGAGGAATAATCCTGTCAAGCTTGTGGCCAT
>CALZMC010000018.1 GCA_945788455.1 uncultured Clostridia bacterium | reverse complement strand
AAATGAAAAAGGTTTATTTAATTGCAGTTGTAGTTGCTTTGATTGCAGGCTTTGCAACATTCTATTTCGCAACTGAGCTTGACAAAAAGACAACAATTAAGGACGCTGAAACAATTACAGTATTAGTTCCTGTTGCAGATATTGCAGCAAATGTTAAAATTACAGAGGATATGTTTAACGAGGAAGCTCCTCAATTCGTTGAAAAAACAATTATCACAAAGGATGCAAATCCGAATGTTGTTACAGAAAAGGAACAGCTTATTGATATGGTAACGGTTGACCCGCTATATGCAAGTGAGCAAATCAATCCAAACAGAGTTGAGCCGATTGACGGAGCAAACGTTGCTTTATCACTAAAGCTTCCAGAGGGCAAGGTTGCTTATTCGTTCTCAGCAGGTAGTGTAACAAGTGTTGACGGCTACATTAGAGAAGGCGATACCGTTGATGTTATCGTTTATGAACAAAAGGACGAAAAAGGCAAGTCAGAGGTTAAGTATAAGGACCTAAAGATTCTTCGTGTTTCAAACGCACAGGATAGTGTTACTGCATCACAAAGCGGTCAACCGCTTAACGCTTACAGTACTTTGACTGTTGAGGTTACAAAGGATGAAGCACTTCAGCTTTATGATATTGAGCAGAATTACACATACAAGTTGATTTTAAATCCAAGACAATAAAATTTAGAATAGCAGGAGATACATAACAATGAGTGAGATTAATGTTGTTGTTTGTTCTGAGCAAACAGAATACAGAGTTGCAGTAAAAAATTTATTAGAGACTGATGATTTTAACGTAATCGGCTACTGCGGAATTGAGGCAGACACAAAAACAAAAATTCAGGGCTATGTTCCCGATGTAGTAGTTTTCGGTGTTGAAAGTGATGATATTAATGATGAGTTCTTGTCTTTTATTGATGACTTGGATTTAAGCTCATCAGGTGCATCGGCTGTTATCTTAACAGACAAGGTTACCGTAGATATCGTTAACAGCGCGGCACAGTATGGTATCAGACAGGTTGCTGCTCTTAATACTTCGGCAGAAGAGTTTTCGGCTAATCTTAAGAAAATCGTTTCTAACGAGCGTAAGTTTAGTAAAAAAATCAATGTTGAAAAGAAGCAAAGGTCTTATGTTTATGCATTCTTCAGCGGTAAAGGCGGTGTCGGTAAAACTACAATCGCAACTAACCTTGCTGTAAATCTTGCTACAAAGGGTAAGAAAACTCTTTTAATCGACCTTGACTTACAGTTCGGCGATGCCGATATGGCACTTGACCTAAATCCAAGCGAAACAATAGTTGATTTAGTAAGAGACGCTCACGGTATTAATGCCGATACACTTACAACCTGTTGTACAACTCACTCATCAGGCTTATCAGTTATTTCATCTCCTTCTTCTCCAGAGCTTGCTGAATATGTTCAGCCAAATCATATAACATCAATGCTTGATGTTGCAAAGAATTATTTTGACTATATTATCCTTGATTGCGGTTGTAATCTAACAGACCCTGTTATTATGGCACTCGAGGGAAGCGACACAATCTTTATGGTAAATGATGTAAACATTCTTTCTCTAAAGAGAGCAAAGCTTTGTCAAAATGTTTTAACACAGATTAATCAACAGGATAAGCTGAAAATACTTATCAATAAAAACCAAAAGAAGAATAATGTAAAAATCGCAGACTTTGAGAATGTTCTCGGTCTTGAGTCTTATGCAGTATTCTCAAGTGATTTAAAGAATATCAACAATTCATTGAACAGTGGACAGCCGACAGTTTTATTTAAGCCAAGAGCTGTTATTTCTAAAGAGCTTCAAGCCTTTACTGACAAGATTATTCTTGAGAGAGAGGGTAAGGAAAGTCTTGAAAACACTAAAAAAATCTCAAGAAAGAAGAAATAATAAATGGGCTTATTAGATAGAGTTACTACAAATGAACCTTTAGCAGAAGAGGGAGCTACTGAGCAAAGAACTTCCTTCGATATGCTTCGTCCTTCGGTAGAGGACAGATATATAGAGGTTAAGGCAAGAATTCATAATACTATCATTGAACAGCAGATTTCTGCTAATTTAGGCGATGTCAACGAAGAGGGAATGAGAAGAATCATTGACGAATTCGTTGAAAGACCTGAATATAATATTCCGAGAAGTGACAGAGCACTTGTTAAGGAAGAGCTATTCGATGATATTTTAGGCTACGGTCCTATTCAATGCTTAGTTGACAGTGATGATTATACAGAAATCATGGTTAACGGCTATGACCGTGTTTATGTCGAGGAAAAGGGTAAGTTAATCCTTACCGATATACAGTTTAGAGATAATGCACATCTAATGCAGATTATTGATAGAATTGTATCTCGTGTCGGCAGACGTGTTGACGAATCAAGCCCTATGTGTGATGCGCGTTTGTTAGACGGTTCCCGTGTAAATGTTATTATTCCGCCGCTTTCGTTGGTCGGTCCTATTTTGACAATCCGTAAGTTCAGTAAAACTCCTATTACTGCAGAAAATCTTGTTGCATGGCATTCTTGCTCAAAAAGAATGTTGGACTTCTTAGAGGCAGCAGTTAAAGGAAAGCTTAATATTATCGTATCCGGTGGTACAGGTTCAGGTAAAACAACACTTTTGAATGTACTTTCATCATATATTCCTGCCGATGAAAGAATTATCACTATCGAGGACTCTGCCGAGGTTCAGCTAAAGCAGGAGCACGTTATAACACTTGAAAGCCGTCCTGCAAACATGGAGGGCAAGGGTAGAATCAGTATTCGTGACTTAGTAGTTAACGCACTTCGTATGAGACCGGATAGAATTATCGTAGGTGAGGTTCGTAGCGAAGAAACACTTGACATGCTTCAGGCTATGAACACAGGTCACGATGGCTCATTAACAACAATCCACGCAAACTCTCCAAGAGACTCAATCTCCCGTATTGAAACAATGGTTATGATGTCAGGCTCTGAGCTTCCTTCAAAGGCAATCAGAGACCAGGTTGCATCTGCTATTAATATCATTGTTCAACAGGCTCGTCTAAAAGACGGTTCAAGAAAGATTACCTCAATATCGGAAATTGTCGGTATGGAGGGAGACGTTATTCGTATGCAGGAAATCTTTACATACGATACTGACGGCGAAATGGATTCATCAGGTAAGTTTAAAGGACAATTTAAAGCAACAGGTATAGTACCTAAATGTGTTGAAAAGATTCGTGAGAACGGAGTGAATGTAAATTATGACTGGTTCAACAATTAGTATTATTGTTTTAACAATTGCAATCGCTTTATTTGCAGCAATAATTGCTTTTATAATTTCTTCTATCCTATCTGCAAACAAAATTGCCACAGATACAAGAATGGATAATTTGAAAAAAACAGAAGGTGCTGTTGATGATATCGCACTTGTTAAAAATGAAAGCCGCCGTTCAAAGCGCGAAAAAACAAGAAAAGAACGCGAACGTAAAAACGGTCTTTTCGAAAAGCTTGGTAATGCACTTTATAAGCAATTACAATCTGCTGACATAAAAATGAGACCTGAGGAGTTTTTGATAATTTGGGTTTTGGTTGTGGTTTTGCCGGGACCTATTATTGCTCCGTTAGTTCCTACTATGAAGTTTTTGCCGCCACTTCTTGTTGTGGCAGGTATAGTTGCTCCGTACATAGTAATAAAAATGAAGCAGAAGAACAGAGTTAAGCAGTTTGACGTTCAGCTTAGTGATGCGCTTATGATTGCTTGCTCAAGCTTGAAGTCAGGTCTTAGCTTTACACAGGCTATGGAGGCTATTGCAACCGATATGCCTGCACCAATAAGCACAGAGTTTAGACTCGTATTAAATGAAATGAATATGGGTGTTTCTATGGACGAAGCATTAGAAAGACTCAATCAAAGAATTAAAAGTCAGTATCTTCCTCTTATGGTATCTGCAGTATTAATTCAAAAGCAAACAGGTGGTAATCTTTCTTCTATATTAGAAACTATTGCTGATGCTATTAAGCAAAAGATGAAGCTAAAGCAAGAGCTTAAAGCTTCAACCGCATCCGGTAGATCAACCGGCTTGATGGTAGGTTCAATGCCGGTAGTTTTGTTAGTTTTATTCTATTTAGTAAACAGAGAATTTATTATGCCGTTGTTTACTGACCCTAAAGGAAAGTACTTTTTAATCGCCGCTGCAGTGCTCGAAGCGTTGTGTGCTATTGCAGTAAAGAAGATTACTAATGTAAAAATGTAGGAGATATTTATATGATTCCTTTTTTAGTAATAACATATTCAGTATTAGCATTAATATTAGCAATAATAATATTTGGAAAAAAAGGTGCCGAAGAGGATAACAATCTAAAGAGAATGAAGACTATCGGTAAGGACGTTGTCACTGCCGAATATAAAAATGTTGATACCTCTTTTTATGAAAGAAATATAAAGCCTATCGTTGACAAAATGTCAAATCTTGACAGCAACGGTAATAAGCAAAGCAAAAATGCTAAAAAGAGAGCATCTAATGAAAAGCTTGCACTTCAGCTTAGAAAAGCAGGTATTCATATTTCTGTTTCAACATTCAACTTTTTTAAGATGGCAATAATGGTTGTAGGTATTGTTTTTTCAATCGGAATTGGATTGTTATTAATGAATGTTACGAGCAGCTACTATCTTGTAATATTAGTTGGTTGTGTTGCTTCTGCAATTGGTCCTACTCTGTTCTTAAATATGAAGATGAGGAAAAATCAGGATGCAATTCGCTCTCAATTAGCTGATACACTTGACCTTTTAAGTGTATGTATGGAGGCAGGCTTGAGCTTTGATGCGGCACTCGTTAAGGTTGCAGAACGTATGGAGGGTCCGCTCATTGACGAGTTTATCACTGTTTTAAAGCAGGTTCAGTTAGGTAAGAGCCGTAACGAAGCACTAAAAAATCTTTCTGATTCAACAGATGTGGGCGAGTTAAAAACCTTCATATCTGCAGTAATTCAAGCGAACACACTCGGTATTCCGATTACTAACGTGCTTGCAGCGCAGTCGGACCAGCTCCGTGTTGCAAAAAGAGAAAAAATCAGAGAGGTTGCCGCAAAGGTTCCTACAAAGATGACAATCCCTACAGTATTATTAATTCTTCCTGCAATTATTTGTGTAATTATGGGACCTGTTATTATAAACGTAATTGGCGAGCTTGGTGGAAAGTGATTGCAAATGGAACTGTTAAAAGCATATAAAAACGAAAATTTGATAATTCAAGAGGTCGAAAACGCAAACCACTTTTTCAGAAGATTTATGGGACTTATGTACAGAAAATCTTTGGCTGAAAATCGTGGCTTGCTTTTGACGCCTTGTGATGAAATTCATACGTTCGGTATGAGATTTAACATTGACACAATAATGATGTCAAAGGAAAATGAAATTTTATTCATTGATTATGATGTTCCGCCGCATAAGGTAAGGAAAAGAGTAAAAAACTGTTACAAGGTTTTGGAAGTAAATTCAGGTGTCGCAGCAAAGCTTGGTCTTGACGTTGGCGACATCATAGATTTTAAATAATTTATTTTAGTTGGAGAAGAATTATGGGCAACGAAATTATCGATAGAACAAAAATTTTAGGTCGCGAAAGCACAGATTTTGACAAGGTGCTTCGCGGATATGATCCAAAGCAGGTTGACGAGTACATCGAAAACCTAATCAAAAGCAACAAAAATGCGACTGCTATTTTTGACCAAAGATTAGAGGACTCAAAGAATGAAAACTCAATGCTTCGCTTTGAGCTTGAGCAAAAGACAAAGCAGTTGACTGTCTTAGAGGACAAGTACAAATTTGCTGAAGAGGAGCGCGAAAGATTTGCAAAAAAAGCAAATGAATCAACTGTAAAAACAGTAGTAGATGACAGCGCACTAAAGGAGCTTCAGGAAAAGTATGACTCATTAGTATCAAAAAATCGTCTTCTTGCCGAAGAAAACAGAAATTTAGCAAAGGATAAGAGCGATTTACAAAGAGATGTTGCTCATTTGACAAAAAAGGTTGACAAGAACAGAAATGAGATTAAGAGCCTAAAGGAAGAGCTTGAGACAGGAATGACATCTGATGCTGACAAGAAATACAGCGAAATTGCTCAGATTTATGAGAGCGCTATTGACAAGGCAGAGGATTTAATTTACAGATTACAGACAGAGTTCTCACTTGCACATTCAAAGGCAGAGGACGTAAACGCTGAATAATTATAATTTTTTATTACTTATATATTAAAGTCTATTTTGCAAATTCATTGATTATTATTATTGTTGGGGGATGTGATAATCTTGAAAAAGAGAAGATTGCATAATCGAGAAAACGGTGCAGTAGCAATAATTGCAGTTCTTTCAATGACTGTATTTTTGATGCTCGTTGCATTCGTTATTGACGGAGGATTGCTATATTATAAGTCAGCTAAGCTACAAAACGCAGTTGATTCGGCTGTTGTTGCTGTGGCTCAGCAGATTAATGCCGTTGACACCTCTGATGAGGATACTGCGAAGTATTATCTAAAGGAAAATGGCTTTGATTACGAAAAATATGGCGAGGATATGAAAATCACTATCCAAAAGAAAGGCTATTTGGCTGATACTGCAAGTCCTGACGAATATATTTCGACAGGATATATTAAGCTAAATGTCAAGATTAAGGACAAGAGCATATTTGGAAATCTTTCCGGATTAGAGTCCCTTAGCTTAGACAAGAGCGGTTACGCAAAGTGCGATGTTGATTATATCACTATGCCTACCGCATTGCGCTATACTATTTTTGGCGGTTCAACAAAGCAGACAGATAATCCAAAGGATATGACCGTTCAAATCAACGGTAGAGCGAGTGATACATTAACAGAAATTACAAAAGTTTTCGAAGATGCTATCAACGGTATTAACGAGGCTATCGTTCAGCCTATTAAAGGCATTTTCGGTGACGACCCCAACTACGGCACACTTGTAAGTATTAGCCTATCTGAAGCTGTCACAAACGGCGACATCTACTCCAACTCAGATATAAATATTGGTGTGCAGGCGCTTAATGTTAGTAGAACAAAGGACAAGGACTGGGCAAGAGAGGGCGAAACTCCTGTTACTGACTCAGAGGGAAATCCTGTTGTTGATGAAAACGGAAAACCTGTAACGCAGCCCGGTGATGAGCTTGATTATGAATCCGTATGGGATTATGATGATTACGGTCAGGTTACATATACTGCTGTCGGTAAGATTAGCTTTAATCATTATGAAAATGTGAAAACTCATATTTATATGCAAAATCAGCAGTATCTTGAGCAGACTCAGGTTGCTTTGAAAATTCTAAACCGTTTAGATTTAGCAAACATAAATAATCTTGAAACATTAAAGACAAAGTATGCAGAGGAAGCAGCTGTATATATTGACAAATACGGTGTTACTCTGCCATCACAGAGACAGGCTATCATTGACCAAAAGGATAACCTTGCTATTAACGCAGACGGAACATTCTCACTAAATAATCAGTCTATGATTGTTTATAATGTAAATGTTGACCTAACAAATACACTGTTGCAGCAGTTAAGAGACGGCGTAACAACAGGCGGTCAGCTGTTACAAAATGTTCAGACAAATAGCATTGATGATCTTTATGCTCCTGACGGAACTCTTGTAAACAAGGGATATGGCGATAACCCGAGTGCAACATCATATTCTGTTCAGTTTACAAAGAGCGGTACAATAATCGACACTAAGGTCAGCATCAATCAGGCTAACAGAAGTATCTATGACCTGACAAGACACGGAAAGCTAACTCAAAAGACAGTCAGCGGATATGAATTCGCTATTGCA
>CALZMC010000017.1 GCA_945788455.1 uncultured Clostridia bacterium | reverse complement strand
AAAAGCCGTTACGGCAAGAATTCTGTAACCGTCCTTTTTAACAACCTGTGTTGCTTTTTCCTCAGGATATTTTTCCTGCTCCTTTTTGTCGATGATTGATAAGAACTCGTCTGCGCTTTTTGCATTTCTCAAAGCCTGACAGAATTCCGGCTCCATTAGCATAACCATAAGTCTTGAAAGAATTTCAAGATGCAGGTCGCCGTCAAGAGGTGCAGCGATCATAAACAGAATATCGGATGCCTTTCCGTCAGGTGCGTCATAATTAACTCCACCGTCAACTGTTATGGCAGAAAGACCTGCAACCTTTACACTCTCTGATTTTGCGTGAGGGACTGCAATACCTTCTCCGATAGCAGTTGTGCCTTGACTTTCTCTTGCAAGAATTGCATTCTTATATTCATCTACATCTTGCAAATTTCCGACACTTTCATGTAGAGAAACAAGCTTGTCGATAGCCTGCTCCTTTGTGTTTACAGGGGAATTAAGCTCAATAGCATTTGCTTTTAATAAGTCAATAATTCTCATAATGTTACCTCTCTCAATATTATAGCATCAAGCTACTTTAGGTTTTCGTTTTTTAGCATATTTTCTATTTCTTCTTTCGTTGCAAGGCTTGAAGAAAATGCAGTAGCATTTCCGCAGGCAGAGCCGAGCCTTAATGCATAAGCATAATCGTTTGTCTTGTAGTATCCTGCAAGAAAGCCTGCAACCATTGAATCTCCGCAGCCCACGGAGCTGACAATGTCGCCCGGAACATTTCCCATTGTATGAATATTTCCGTTTTCATCAAGAAGTGCCGCACCGTCCCTGCCTCTTGAAACGAGAACGTTTCTCGCGCCCATATCCTGAAGCATTTTTCCGTATTTTTTTATGTCATCAAGATTTTTTATCTCTGCTGAAAACATTTCGCCAAGCTCGTGATGATTAGGCTTAACCATTAACGGCTTATACTTTAAGACGTTTTTTAAAAGATTTCCCGTTGCATCAACGACAAAATCTATGCCCTTATTCTTTAGTCTTTCAAGTATTTTTTCATAAATGTCATCCGGCAGGCTTTTAGGAATTGAGCCTGCGAGAACAAGACAGTCGCCCTTTTCAACTTTTTCAAGCTTATCGAACAGAGCCTCAATATCCCGGCTGTCAATTTCGGGACCGCAGGCATTGATGTCAATTTCTCTCTCCGATTTGATTTTTACATTTATTCTTGTATATCCTTTTTTTAGATAAACAAAATCCGATTTAATACTGTCCTTGCCCAACATATCCTCAATTTGTCTGCCCGAAAATCCGGCAAGAAAACCGAGTGCCTTGTTTTCAACTCCGAGCCTTGATAAAATAACGGATACATTAATTCCCTTTCCGCCATAGAAAAGCTGTTCGCTCTGTGTACGGTTAATGTCGCTTGATTGAAGGTCATCAACATACATCACATAATCAAGAGCAGGATTAAACGTAACAGTATAAATCATCAAACCACCTCTTTTACAACTGTGCGTTTTTTAATGTTATCATTGTCACAGCTGTCCGTGACAATACAAGCGGCATCAATAGAAGCAAATGTCACGGCACTAACCTTTCCAAACTTTGACGAGTCGGCAAGCACATAGGCAATAAAGCTATGCTCGATAGCAACAGCCTTTAGCATTGCCTCCTCGGTATCGGGCGTTGTAAAGCCCTGCTTTTCGCTGATACCGTTAGTTCCTATAAATGCCTTTGTAAAGGAATATTTTTGCAAATTTGTTGCGGCAACAAGACCGATAATCGCCTCTGTTGACTGCTTTAGCTCGCCGCCCAAAACCATTGTTTTGCATCCGTTTCTTGCAAGCTGCTTTGCATGCTCGATACCGTTCGTAACAAAGGTTGCCTTTGAGTTCTTTAAAAAAGACGTCATAAGCAGGGTTGACGTTCCTGCGTCAACAAAAACAAAGTCATCGTCTTGAATTTGCTTTGCGGCATACTCAGCTATTTTCAGCTTTTCTTCTGTATGCTTTGTCAGCTTTTCCTCAATATTATCCTCAAATCTGACAAACTCCTGATTCAGTGCAGTTGCGCCTCCGTGCACCTTATTGAGCTTGCCCTCGCTTGCAAGTGCCGTTAAATCTCGTCTTATGGTTGACTCACTCGTTTCTAATATTTCAGTAAGCCTCGAAACCGTAACAGACCCCTGCTCGTTTAGTATTGATAATATTTTTGATTGCCTGTCTTGAGTAAGCATATGCATCTGCTCCTAAGAATAAAATTGCAAAATACTCTTGCAGATTTCTCTGCTTTTCTTTGCACCCTCATTATACCAAAAGAAATCATTTTCAGTCAATATCATTCAAATAAATTCGTGAATATGGAGTATAAAAGCCGTTTTCAGTTGGGTAATGTGTATATAATTCGGGTATCTCGTGACTGTTTTTGACCGTTTTGCTATAAAACTCCAAAATATCGGTCACAAAAACCATTTACTTTTGCAATTTTTTACAGGCTATAAATCTATTATTTTTCGTTACCGTAAAATTATTATAAAGCTCTATATCCACCTTTTCTTTTTAAACCAATATATCAGCAAAGCTATTACCGTAACGCTAAGACATATTACATAAATATAGCCGTACTTCCACCTGATTTCCGGCATATAGCTAAAGTTCATACCGTACCAACCGACTATAACGGTTAACGGAAAAAACACAGTAGTAACAAGTGTAAAAACCTTCATTGTGCCGTTTAGTTGAATTTCCATAAATGTTTGGTATGCATCCCAAAGATGAACAACACTATCGGTCAAAATATCTGTATCACTCTTTAGCCTCGAAATTTTATTTCTAAAATTACTAAAATGAATTTCAGCCTCAAAAATCTCGTTTTCGTTATCCTCAAGCATTTCCAAAATATCAATCAGCCCTTCATAAAAATGCCTGATACCGTGAATTTTCTTTTTTATTTCAAGTAGCCTTATATTAAATTTTTCGTCAGCCTTACTCTTAATCACATCCTCCTCTAAGGCCGAAATGCCCGCTCTTATATTCCCAAGCTTTTCGGCATCATTTTTGACAATAGAATCAAAAAGCATCATAACAAGTCTTCCGACACTTGCGTTATCCGTTTGTATTCTTGACACCGTATTCATAAAAATATCTCTGTTAATGCACCCCTTATCATCAATGCTGACAAGGATAATCATATTTTTTTGTATCAGCATTGCGATAGTGCTGTCATAGCTGATTTTTACAAACGTGCATCTGTCAAATGCTCTTGCGCTGTTTGAAAAGCCGTTTTGATTATTCTTGCAAAGCTCAACAGCCTGAAGTGGCAAATCAAAATGCCTGTACACCTTTTCAAGCTCCTGAATTGTCACAAAGCCGAGCACCAATGCATTATCTTTTATATCGTCATATTCGACCGACACAATTTCATCGTCAAGCTGATAAAACATAAAAAAACCACCTAAATTATCTTTAGCCTTATTGCTAAAAATATTAGGTGGTTTATTCGTTTAGCTCATTTTCTTCACTATTTACTTTGTTCGAGCTTGAGATATTATTCATTTTTGATGCCTTAACATTGATTATAACACCATAAATAATAAGAGACGAGCCGACAAATGCACTGCCTATCGAAACACTTTTCAGCATCTGCTCGGCATTAGTTTTTCTTTCTTTAAAATCATTAATTTCGCTGTTCGTAAACACCTGCTCGTCTGTATTGGCAAAGCTTTGATTAAAATCTAATTCTTCGCCGATGTTATCTGTATCATCAAAATTTTCACTATCGGCATAATTATCTTTTCTGCTTGTATGATACTTATTCTCGCCCTCAAATTTTGTATTAGAGGATGCTTTCGTCTTGCTTGGAGATTTAGATGCTTTTACGGCTTTTGATGTCGAATTTTTCTTAGTCGATTTCTTGGCATCTGTCTTGTTCTCGCTATACATATTTAAGCCAACATTTTTTAGCAAAAAGTATTCCTCGCTCATACCGTTTGAGTAGCTGCAGGAGATAGTGTTATCAAGCCGTCTGTCGCTCCTTTGAGTCAACTCAAAGCCGATAAAGCCATAAAAATATGTGCTTCTCTTATTAATGTTTTGAGCAAGCTTAATCGCCTTTTTCTCTCTCGCACCCTCGTTGAGCATACCGTCTCTATTCACACTAAAGGTATAGCTGTTTTCGCTGTTCTTTACTGTAAAATTAATTATCAAATTTTCTATCGGTGTGTTTTTAATCCTATTGTCAGTCAGCTGAAAATAGATATAAACACAGCCGTTTTTTGCATCAATAATTTTCTTTAGGCTTCCGCATAAATCCGCATCATCATAAAGCACAACATCATCAACCTCAGCCCAGCCGTTAAACTCGCTTTCTAACAGGTCATAATCAAGTGCCCAAGCGTTAATAGGAGTTAATGCAACAACAAGGAAAATAATAAAATATGTAGCTGTAATCATTGCTTTTTTACAGAAATTATATATCCTTGTCATACGCATACCTCCTCAAAAAATATGTCACAATTATAGCACTATTGTCGAATTATGTCTATATTTATGTTTATTTATGCGTATCCTTTATTATCTACCGGTCTTTTTGTTCATCTTAGTATTCTATTGTTATTTCATTCAAGCCCTTATGAGAGTCGAATTTTACGATATTCCTGTCAGGAACATAAACCTCTGTCTTGACATTCTCGTCAAAATCAGTATTTTGAGTCCATTTTAGTGTAAATTTCCTTGAGGCTCTGTCTGTTTTCATTTCAATAATATCTCCGCATACTGCTATCGGATACGGTGTGTTGAGTGCATTTACGTGCTTTTCCTTTTTATAATTAAATGCCCAGTACATACTGCTCCAATGCCTCTCCTCAAGTAGTGATGAAACATATTCAATATGCTTAATCCAGTTGTCGCCTGAGGGCGCACTTCCACCCCATTCTCCAAAAATCACAGGAACCTGCATTTTCTTCTGGTTTTCTGTAATTCCGTCAATTATTACCTTTATTCTTTCGTTACTTGAATACTTGTCATAGAGTGCAGAATCAATAAAAATATCATACGCGTGCGGAGAGTAAACATCATTTTTCTTTGTGCTTATCTCAAACTCAATACCGAGATTCGAATAATAATTATGCTCAAAAAGATTAAACCTTCCGTCAAGCGAAGCCTCCTTACAAAGCCTGTCAAAAAAGCTTTGATAATATTTTTCGTTAAATTCTTGAGTGTATTTTTCAAGACCGCTTGTCGCTTTTTTGAAATTATCATAGTTGTCCATCACTTCAAGAAGCTTTTCGACACGCTTTGGAGTTTTGATAACTCCGGCAAGTCTTAAAGCCATTCTCAAAAATCCGATGCGGTCATTCTTTTTATAGAATCGTTCAAGCCTGATATCCTTACCGTACACGATTTTTATAGTATTTTCCAAAATACTTAGGAATATTGCTCTGCCGTTTTTGTGAACATAAGGCTCATTTAGATAGTCAAGACCTATCACATTTTTGCAGTCCTTAAACTCATTTGAAAAGAATTTCCACATTCTTACAAATTTATCCTGTATGCCGTCTTTGTTTGTCCAAAAATCATTAAAGGCTCTTTGAACACTGTTCATATAAAAGTAGCCCTCTGCCCAAATAGCAAGATACTTTTCGCCCTTTAGACTTTTGTCAATAACCCATTCAGGTGCTCCGTCTCCGAAAAATTTGTGAGAAAATAAATCCTGATGCATATCAAGAACAACGTATATTCCCTCGTCCTCACACCTTTTGACAAATCGCTTGTAGGCTTCGATAACCTTGATGTTATATTTGTTTTCCTCCGGCTCAACGAGTGCCCAGGTTATACCGAGCCTTATGATGTTAGTGCCGATTTTTTTTATTCCGTCAAAATAGTCATCATCAAAGGCTTTGTCAATAACCTTAGGATTAAGATGATGTGATTTTATACAGGCATTTATTCCCCTAAATATTCTTTCTCTGCCGTATTCATCTCTGATAACACAATTATCACAATAAAACTTGCTCATAAAATTTCCTTTCGGCATTAAGCCTGAAGAATTTTAAATTGATAAAATTCGCCCTTTTTAGCCATAAGCTCGTCATAGGTTCCGATTTCTGCACAACAGCCGTCCTTTATTACGGCAATTCTGTCGGCATTTTGGATTGTAGAAAGCCTATGGGCAACAACAAAGGTTGTTCTGTCCTTTGTAAGATTATCAAGAGCTTTTTTGATTTTCATTTCCGAAACCGAGTCAAGCGCCGAGGTTGCCTCGTCAAGAACAATTACCTGCGGATTTCTTATAAGTGCCCTTGCGATTGATATTCTTTGTCTTTGTCCTCCGCTTAAATTTGAGCCGTGCTCGCTAAGCTTTGCGTCAAGTCCGCCGTCAAGCTCACTGATTAAATCATCAAGCAACGTTGCTTTAACAACCTTGTCAATTTCCTTTTGGCTTACATTCGTCAAGCCGTATGTTATGTTTTCTCTTATAGTTCCGTTAAAGATTATAGGATTTTGCAAAACGACAGCAATATGCGAACGGTATGACCTCAAATCAATTTCGCTTATGTCACGACCGTCAATTTTTAACACACCGCTGACCGGCAAATCGAACCCGATAACGAGATTTAAAATCGTTGACTTTCCTGCACCGCTTTCTCCTACGAGTGCAATCGTTTCTCCTGCCTTAACGTTAAGGCTGAAATTTTTCAGTACATCCTTTTGGTTATCATCATCATAATGAAAGCTGACATTTTCAAACGAGTATTCTCCGTTTAGTGCCTTCATTTTGTATTTTCCCTCGTTGTTTTCTATATCATCCTCAAGAAGAAGCTCGCCGATAGACGAAAGTGACTCCATTCCCTTTGAAAGAATCGGGATAAGTGTTATCAGCGCAGTAATATTTCCAACGATAGCAGAAAAATAGCTTTGATAAAGCACAACATCGCCGACAGGAATTTTCTTTTTAAATGCAAGAATGGCAGTAAAAACAAGACAGCTAAGCTGAAGAAGCTGAAATGTAAGCCACGATACAGAGCCGAAAAGTGCCTGAAAGGTATCGAGCGAATAGCCCTTGTCCTTTACGTTGTTGATTTGCTTTTCCATTCTGCCAAGCTCCCAATTTTCAAGTGAGTGAGCTCTCGAAACAGGAACAAGCTCAACCATTTCAATCATTTTTGCACCGGCATTTTCCATTTCATTCCTGAAAAGCTTGTTTTTCAGGCGAATTTTTTTCCTAAACAGCAGTGTAACAAAGACTGCAACAGGAATTGAAACAAGAAAAAATCCAAAAACGATAAGGCTTTTTGAAAGCGTTACGGAAATTGTAACAATTATCGTCAAAACGAACATTAACAGGTTAACAAAAAGCTGTTCGGAAAGCATCTGAAACTGCTCAACATCACGCATCAGCTTCGCCTGAAGTCTGCCGTTTTCTACACTTTTGTGATAGCGAATAGAAAGCTGTTGAATTTTTGAAACGAGAGCAAGTCGAAGTCCTGCCTCGGCATCTCGTATTGACGAAGAATAAAAGTGAACGTGCAAATAATTAAGCGGCACATTTATTATTAACAGCACACCGAAAGCAACGGCATTTATAATGATTTTTGTTTTATCCTGAGGAGTTGATGACGCAGCGAAATTTATTAGATTTGCAGTAATAATCGGGAGTAACCACACAGGAGAATGCTTAATTGCAAAGCATACAGAGGAAAGTAAAATCTTCATACTGCTCCCCTTGTAAATTGCACAGAGCGTTTTTAATGCATTATTTTTTCCTGCCTTAAAATAGCCCTCGTACTGCTTTTCGCTTTCGTTAATATCCACTTTTTTCACTCCCTTCGGACTTCTTTTTCGTCTATGATATATGCCGACTCAACCAATTAATAAGGCATAAAGTCATTCGCAAATTGATTTTAGCATTTAATACCGTCATAGTCAATCATAATACTTTAATTTAATAAGTATAATAAATCCCACCGTAAAATAAAAAAGAGCAGATACAATCGTATCCGCTTTCATTGTTAACAGGCAACAAAAATGTTAACGCAAATTTCTAATGTGGAC